>JBEAMY010000231.1:0-5074 GCA_041165725.1 Pseudomonadota bacterium | reverse complement strand
CTCATGCCTGAGTTCTGGCAGTTCCCCACCGTGTCGATGGGCTTGGGCCCCTTGATGGCGATTTACCAAGCGCGCTTCTTGAAATATTTGCACGCACGCGGCATTGCCAACACCGAAAACCGCAAAGTGTGGGTGTTCTGCGGTGACGGTGAAATGGACGAAGTGGAAAGCCTTGGTGCCATCGGTTTGGCCGCACGAGAAAACCTCGACAACCTGATTTTTGTCATCAACTGCAATTTGCAGCGCCTGGACGGCCCAGTGCGTGGCAACGGCAAGATCATCCAAGAGCTGGAGGGCGAGTTCAGAGGCGCGGGTTGGAACGTGATCAAGTGCCTTTGGGGTTCCAATTGGGATCCTCTATTGGCCAGAGACAAAGACGGTGCACTGCGTCGCATCATGATGGAAACCCTGGATGGGGACTTCCAAGCCTTCAAAGCCAACGATGGCGCCTATGTCAGAAAGCACTTCTTCGGGCGTGATCCAAAAGCCCTGGAATTGGTCTCGCACATGAGCGATGACGACATCTGGAATTTGCGCCGTGGCGGTCATGATCCCCAAAAGGTTTATGCGGCCTACCACTCTGCCGTCAACCACAAGGGTCAGCCTACGGTGTTGCTGATGAAAACGGTCAAAGGCTTTGGCATGGGCAAGGCAGGTGAGGGCAAGAACACGGTTCACCAGACCAAAAAGCTCACGGATGAAGACATCCGCTACATGCGCGATCGCTTCAACATCCCCATCCCAGACAGCGAATTGCCCAAAATTCCTTTTTATAAGCCTGCAGACGACACACCAGAGATGAAGTATTTGCACGAGCGTCGCCAAGCTTTGGGGGGCTACTTGCCACATCGCCGCACCAAAGCGGACGAAAGCTTCACCGTGCCTTCTCTCGAAACCTTCAAAGCGGTGCTTGAGCCCACTGCGGAAGGACGCGAGATTTCCACGACCCAAGCCTATGTTCGCTTTTTGACCCAACTGCTTCGCGATCAAGCCTTGGGTCCCAGGGTGGTTCCCATTTTGGTGGACGAAGCACGTACCTTTGGCATGGAAGGCTTGTTCCGCCAAGTTGGCATTTACAACCCCGCAGGTCAGCAGTACACCCCGGTCGATAAAGATCAGGTCATGTATTACAAAGAAGACAAGGCGGGCCAAATCTTGCAAGAAGGCATCAATGAAGCCGGTGGCATGGCCAGCTGGATCGCTGCGGCAACCAGCTACAGCACCAGCAATCGCATCATGATCCCCTTCTACGTGTACTACTCGATGTTCGGATTCCAGCGCATCGGGGACCTGGCTTGGGCTGCAGGCGACATGCAGGCCAGAGGCTTCTTGTTGGGCGGAACTTCTGGCCGGACCACGCTCAACGGCGAAGGATTGCAGCACGAAGACGGTCACAGTCACATCCTGGCAGGAACCATTCCCAACTGCATTTCCTACGACCCCACATTTGCGCACGAAGTGGGGGTGATCCTTCACCATGGTTTGAAGCGCATGGTGGAAAAGCAAGACAACGTCTACTACTACCTGACCTTGCTCAATGAGAACTACGCTATGCCTGGCCTCACGCCCGGCACTGAAGAGCAAATCATCAAGGGCATGTACCTTTGCAAGCCCGGCGCAGAAGGCAAGAACCGAGTTCAGTTGTTGGGCTCAGGCACGATTCTGCGGGAATCGCTGGCGGCTCAAACCCTGCTGGCTGCCGACTGGGGTATTCAGGCTGATGTGTGGAGTTGCCCCAGTTTCAATGAACTGGCCAGGGACGGACAAGCGGCAGAGCGCCATAACCTGTTGCATCCCACCGATAAGAAACCCAAAGTCTCCTTTGTCGAACAGCAGTTGTCGGGGCACTCTGGTCCGGTGATCGCATCCACCGACTACATGAAGAACTACGCCGAGCAAATTCGGCCTTTCATGCCCAAAGGTCGCAGCTACAAAGTCTTGGGCACAGATGGTTTCGGACGCTCTGATTTCCGCAGCAAGCTGCGCGAGCACTTCGAAATCAATCGTCACTACATCGTGGTAGCCAGCCTCAAAGCATTGAGCGAAGAAGGTTTGGTCCCCGCTTCCAAAGTGGCAGAAGCCATCAAGAAGTACGGCATCAAGACCGACAAAGTGAATCCCCTTTACGCGTGATCGAAATCGGGATTCGCTTTGCAGCGAAGACTCACGGCGAAAAGCAAAGTGAGGTCCAAGTTGCAAGGTCTGTCCCACCAACCGAACAAGTGAGACAAACATGGCAATGGTTGAAGTCAAAGTACCTGATATCGGAGACTTTTCCGAAGTGGCAGTGATTGAGTTGCTGGTCAAACCAGGCGACACGGTCAAAGCCGAACAGTCACTCATCACTGTGGAGTCTGACAAGGCGTCGATGGAAATCCCATCGTCCCACGCCGGCGTGGTCAAAACCCTGCACGTCAAATTGGGCGACAAAATCAGCGAGGGCTCTGTGGTGTTGACCTTAGAGGCTCAAGGTGAGGGCGGCGCAGCAACTTCAGCACCTGCTCCCACACAGGCACCCACACCAGCTCCCACACCTGTCGCACCTGCTGCTGTTGCGTCACCTGCTCCTTCTCCTGCGGCTCCTTCCGCACCTGTGCCCAGCCACGACCCCACTGCAACCCCAGCCAAAGGTTTGCCTCATGCATCGCCTTCGGTTCGCAAATTTGCCAGGGAGTTGGGCGTTCCGCTCAACGAGGTTCAGGGCACTGGCCCAAAAGGGCGAATCACCTCTCAAGACGTCCAACTTTTCACCCAGTCGGTGATGAGTGGCGCCAAACAAACTCAAGCTCAGGCGGCCAAAGCACCAGCCGGTGGCAGTGGTGTGGGTCTGGATTTGTTGCCTTGGCCCAAGGTTGATTTCACAAAATTCGGCCCCATCGAAACCAAACCCCTGTCTCGCATCAAAAAGATCTCTGCGCAGAACTTGTCTCGCAATTGGGTCATGATTCCTGCTGTCACTTATCACGAGGATGCGGACATCACCGATTTAGAAGCCCTGCGGGTTCAACTCAACAAGGAAAACGAAAAGTCGGGCATCAAGGTCACGATGCTGGCCTTTTTGGTCAAGGCCTGTGTCAAGGCCTTGCAGAAATTCCCCGAATTCAATGCCTCCTTGGACGGTGACAACCTTGTCCTCAAGAAGTATTTCAACATTGGCTTTGCCGCTGATACGCCCAATGGCCTGGTGGTTCCTGTCATCAAGAATGCCGATCAAAAATCCGTTTACGAGATCGCCCAAGAGTCTGGCGATTTGGCCAAGAAAGCGCGAGACGGCAAACTGGGTCCGGCCGACATGCAAGGCGCTTGCTTCACCATCTCAAGTTTGGGCGGCATTGGTGGAACCTACTTTGCCCCCATCGTTAACGCACCTGAGGTTGCGATCCTCGGTGTCAACAAGAGCGCTCACAAGCCTGTTTGGGATGGCAAGCAATTTGTCCCCAGACTCATCCTGCCCCTTTCGCTGACGGCAGATCATCGTGTGATCGATGGTGCTTACGCCACCCGATTCAACGTATACCTCTCCCAGTTGTTGGCCGACTTCCGCCGGGTTGCGCTCTGAGCGCGCACAAGACCTGAGCCGATCCAAACCAGAGACCAAACTCATGACAACGATTGATATTCAAGTGCCCGACATTGGCGACTTCAAAGATGTGGCCGTCATCGAACTGCTCGTCAAACCCGGTGATGCTGTCAAAGCCGAGCAATCACTCATCACGGTGGAGTCGGACAAAGCCTCGATGGAAATTCCATCCTCCCATGCGGGCGTGGTCAAAGCGCTCAAGGTCAACATTGGCGACAAGGTCAACCAAGGCTCGGTGGTGTTGACTTTGGAAGTCGCTGAAGGAGCGGGTGCAGCACCTGCTGCGGCTGTCGCTTCTGCTTCTGCTTCTGCTGCTAATGCCCCTTCATCGCCTGTGACTCCTTCAGCACCTGCCCCCGTTGTTTCATCCGCATCAGCACTTGCTCCAGCGCCTCTTTCAGCGCCTGCCGCAGCGCGCTTCGAAGGCCAAACCGATCTCGAATGCGATGTGCTGGTTTTGGGCGGTGGCCCAGGTGGCTACTCGGCTGCATTCCGTGCTGCCGATCTGGGCTTGAACGTGGTGGTGGTCGAGCGCTATGCCACCCTGGGTGGCGTTTGCCTCAATGTGGGTTGCATACCCTCCAAGGCACTTTTGCACGTGGCTGCCGTCATGGATGAGGTACCGCATCTGGCCGATCTCGGCATTGAGTTTGGAGCGCCCAAGGTCAGCATCGACAAGCTGCGCGGCCACAAAGAAAAAGTCATCGCCAAACTCACCGGTGGCCTGGCCGCCATGGCCAAGATGCGCAAGGTCACGCTGGTTCGTGGTCTTGGGCACTTTGTCGGAGCCAACCATCTTGAGGTGGAAGAGACCAGCGGCACAGGTCAAGACAAGACCGGCAGCAAAAAAATCGTGGGCTTCAAGCGGGCCATCATTGCCGCAGGTTCTCAAGCCATCCGTTTGCCCTTCATGCCCGATGACCCTCGTGTGGTCGATTCCACAGGTGCGCTTGCCCTGGCGGGCGTGCCCAAGAAGATGCTCATTGTTGGCGGTGGCATCATCGGCTTGGAGATGGGCACGGTTTACAGCACCCTGGGCGCTCGCCTGGATGTGGTGGAAATGCTAGACGGCCTGATGCAAGGTGCTGACCGCGACTTGGTCAAGGTCTGGGAAAAAATGAACAAACACCGCTTTGACCAAATTCTTTTGAAAACCAAAACGGTGGGCGCACAAGCTACGCCCGAAGGCATCAAGGTGCAGTTTGAAGGTCTGGATGGCACCAAAAGCGAAGGCACTTACGACTTGGTGCTGCAAGCAGTGGGCCGATCTCCCAATGGCAAAAAAATTGCTGCCGATCATGCGGGTGTAGCGGTCACGGACCGTGGCTTTATCCCGGTTGACATTCAAATGCGAACCAACGTCCCGCACATCTTTGCCATTGGCGACATCGTGAGCCAACCCATGCTGGCCCACAAAGCAGTGCACGAAGCGCATGTGGCGGCCGAAGTCATTGCCGGCGAATTGCAAGGCAACAAGGACCTTGCGGCGGCGGC
>JBEAMY010000230.1:0-4117 GCA_041165725.1 Pseudomonadota bacterium | reverse complement strand
TGTGATCAGCACCAATTCAGGCATGGGGTGACTCCGTGCGACCAGATTTGGATGTCAACAAAGAGCGAGCGTGAGCCAGCGTGGCCGATTCGCCATCGGCATTGCCCAACATGCGAGCGATCTCACGGACCCGGTCCTCGTGCTCAACCTGCTGAATGTGGCTGACGGTATGGCCTTTGCGGGTGGATTTGCTCACCACCCAATGGTGATGGGCATGGGCGGCCACCTGAGGCAAATGCGTGACGGACATGACTTGTCGGTCTTGACCCAGTCTGGCCATGAGTTCGCCCACCGTGTGGGCCACCACGCCGCCGACCCCTGAATCGATTTCGTCAAAGATCAGCGTGGGCGCATGGCCCAAACGGCTGGTGACCACCGCCACCGACAGAGCAACACGCGAGAGCTCGCCACCGGATGCCACCTTGGCCATGGGCTTGGGTGTTGCGCCAGGGTGCCCCGCCACACAAAAAACGATGTCTTCCAAACCATGTGCGCTGGGGCTTTCAAGCGCATTCAGGTCCACTGCAAATTTGCCCCCTTCCATGCCCAGGCCCTGCATGAGTTCGGTGACGGCCTTGGCCAATTTGGGTGCGGCTTTTTTGCGTTCGGCACTCACGCGCTCGGCCAGCGCCATGAAATGCCCATGCAAGTCTTGAGCTTTCTTTTCAAGTGCGGGCAGATCGGACTTCGCATCCAAGGCGGCCAGCGCAGATTTCCATTCGGCCCAGAGTTCATGCAAGCCCTCGGGCGGGCGCTTAAAGCGCCTGGCCAAGCCATGCCACAGGGCCATGCGTTCATCCAATGCAGCCAGAGCAGTTGAGTCGAGATCGGATTTATTGAGCCAAGCATTGAGGTCACGGCACAAATCACTGATCTGGTCTTCGAGGACAGAAATTTGCTGGGACAAACTCTCGAAAATGGGTTCGATGTGCGACTGGCTGGCCAGGGATTGCTGAGCCCGGTGCAGGCTGTGTTGGGCGTTGTCGTCGCCGCCATCCAGCGCCTGGAGGGCATCGTCTGCCGCCTGCATGAGTTGTTGGGCGTGGGCCAAACGGGTGTGACGCTGATTGAGGTCTTCCCATTCGCCAGCGGCGGGGGAGAGCGCTTCGAGCTGCTGGATTTGCCACACCAGCCGGTCGCGCTGTTCATTGAGTTGAGATTGTTCAGCCAAGGCCTCTTGCCAGGCCATGTGCGCTTGCCGCCAGGCCTGCCATGCAGCCCGCATGGGCTGGACATCGCAAGCCGCATAGTCGTCCAGCAATTGGCGCACATCGTCAGGGCGGGTCAGGCTTTGCCAAGCGTGTTGGCCGTGAATGTCCACCAATAAATTGGCCAGATCGCGCAGTGCGGTGACGTTGGCCACGCTGCCATTGATCCAACTGCGAGTTTTGTTGCCCGCGTCGAGTACGCGCTTGAGGTGAAGCACGTCTTCTAGGGCAAAGCCGTTGGCATCTAGCCAGGCATTGACCGCAGGACTTGCGCCAAACTCAGCCTGAACCTCCATGCGGCTTGCGCCCTCGCGCAGCTGTCCAGCATCAGACTTGCCACCCAAAAGCCACTGCAAGGCGTCGATCAAGATGGATTTGCCAGCACCAGTTTCGCCGGTCAGCACAGAAAAGCCCTTGCTGAAATCCACGTCCAAGGATTCCACGATGACGAAATTACGCAGGCTCAGCCGTTGCAGACTCATACCCCTCCCTCGTTCCAATGGAGTTTTTTGCGAAGTGTGTCAAAAAACGTCAAACCCTTGGGGTGAAGCAGTCTTGCTTCGTGAGGTGATTTGCGCACGACGATGCGGTCGCCAATCAACAAGGAAGCGAGGGATTGCATGTCGAAATTGGCGCTGGCGTCTCGGCCGCCCACCAACTCCACGCTGATGGTGGTGGCATCTGACAAGACCAATGGGCGGTTGGACAAAGTGTGGGGCGCGATGGGGGCCATCACCCATCCGGCCACCGAGGGTTGCATGACGGGCCCGCCCGCCGAGAGTGAGTAGGCCGTCGAGCCAGTTGGCGTGGCAATGATGAGACCGTCGGCGCGCTGGTTGGCCACAAAATGCCCATCGACCTCAATGCGGAACTCGACCATGCCAGAGGTTCCCCCACGGTTAAGGACCACATCATTGAGAGCCAGGGTCTGAAAAATGCACAAGCCATCGCGCCAGACTTCGGCTTGAATCATGCTGCGACGCTCTTCGTCGTATTGGCCTTCCAACATGGGGCTAAGGGTTTCCACCATGTGTTTGAGCGGGATGTCGGTCATGAACCCCAGCCGCCCTTGGTTGATGCCAATCAGCGGCACACCCATGGGTGCCAAGCGCCTTCCATGGCTCAACATGGTGCCATCGCCACCGATGATCAGGGCCAGATTGCAGGTTTTGCCAATCGCGTCGAGGTCAAGCGTTGGGTAATCGCTGAGGTTGCAATGATTGGCGGTGTCGCGCTCCAAAAAAACATCTGCGCCTTTGTCGAGCAAACACTCGCCCAATTGCATGAGCACATCGCGGGTGCTGGCCGCCACGGTGGAGGTGGGGGGCTGGTGGGTTCTGCCAACGAGGGCAATTCGCTCAAAGCGTGTCTTCATGTCCAAATTACAACATTAAAATTAGTGAACAAGGTGACAACATGTTGGATGACCGTGCCAAGTACCTGCTGAAAACCCTGGTCGAGCGATACATCTCCGATGGTCAACCGGTGGGCTCCCGCACGCTATCTAAATCGCATGGCATTGAGCTCTCGCCTGCAACCATTCGCAATGTGATGTCTGACTTGGAAGAGTTGGGCCTGATTGCCAGCCCGCACACTTCGGCAGGACGCATCCCAACGGCCAAGGGCTATCGATTGTTTGTCGACACCATGCTCACGGCGCAGCCCAGCCAGATCGAGCCCGTTTCCAATGTCTCGTTGCAACCCGATCAGCCACGTCGGGTCATTGCCAATGCTGCAAGCTTGCTCTCCAGCCTCTCGCAGTTTGTGGGCGTTGTGGTCGCACCGCGCCGCACCTCGGTGTTCAGGCACATCGAATTTCTTTTGCTCTCACCGCGCCGGGTTTTGCTCATCATCGTGTCGCCCGATGGCGATGTTCAAAACCGGATCATCCATTTGGAGCAAGACGTCAGCAGCGATCAACTGATCCAGGCCTCCAATTACCTCAACGAACATTTCGCGGGGCAAACGCTGGATCATGTGCGCGAAGCCCTCAAAGGTGAGGTTGAAACCTTGAGGGGCGAAATCGCTACCCTCATGCAGGCCGCGGTTCAAGCTCAAGACGCCGATTCCACAGGCGATGAGGAGGTGGTCATCAGCGGTGAGCGCAATTTGTTGTCCGTGGCCGATTTCGCCACCGACATGGCGCACTTGAGGAGGGCGTTTGACCTCTTTGAAAAGAAAGCCCAACTGCTCAGGCTGCTTGATGTGTCGTCCAAAGCCGATGGCGTTCGCATCTTCATTGGTGGTGAAAGCCAAGTGGTGCCCATCGAGGAGTTGTCGGTGGTGAGCTCGCCCTATGAGGTCGATGGGCAAGTCGTGGGCACCTTGGCGGTCGTTGGCCCTACCCGCATGAATTACGACCGCATGATCCAGATCGTGGACATCACTGCCAAGTTGGTGAGCAATGCGCTCAGCCAGAAATAAAAGTTAAACCCACGTTAGCCCTCAAGCTCAGGGTTGACCAACCATTCGCGGCCTTTGAGCATGGCCGACCAATACACCGGCGGCAGCACGCGTTCCTTGAGCAACCAGGCCAGACGAGAAGCTTGGCGACCGTCAAACAACCATGTGGGGAAGGTGGGGGCGAGCTTGCCGTTGTAGGTGAATTCGGCCAAGACCACCTTGCCTCGCTCAACCGTGAAGGGACACGAGCCATAGCCGTTGTATTTTGAAATGCCCTTGCGACGCCCCAAGGCTTCGAGCACGTTGTGCGCCACCACAGGCGCTTGTGCGCGGGCTGCAGCTGCAGTTTTCGAGTTGGGCGAATTGCTCACGTCGCCCAGTGCGTGCACATTGGCAAACTGCAAGTGCTTCAAGGTGTAGGGGTTGACGTCGACCCAGCCTGCAGCGTCGGCCAAGGGGCTGAGTCGAACAAAGTCGGGTGGCGCTTGCGGTGGAACCACATGGAG
>JBEAMY010000229.1:0-4016 GCA_041165725.1 Pseudomonadota bacterium | reverse complement strand
GTGGCCACGATCACAAACTGAGCGTCGGCATAGGCCGTGCTGGCATCGGTGGTGGCCAGCAAATTCAAAGTCTCTTGATCCAGGGTTTTTTCGATCAGGGGGTCGTGAATGGGCGACTTTTTCTGGTTGATGCGCTCGACGCGCTGGGCATCGATGTCCAAGGCTTTAACAGCATGGTGCCTGGCCAAAAGAACCGCCAAAGACAGGCCCACATAGCCGGTTCCAACAACCGTGACGTGGGTGGGGAGGGGGGCAGAATGGATCATGGGGGTGATCTTAGGGGCCAGACCCCTCAGTTTCATGACGGATCGATGAAATTGGAAATTCTTGTCAATTTTCAATACATCTCATACAGTCAAGGGATGTTGTTGCTCCGCAGTTCGATTGGTCTGGCGCTTGTGATCCTCACCGGTTGTGCCAGCCAGAGTCAAAAAACCCTTGCTGGGCTAGACCCCAGCAAGCCGGAGTATTCGTCCTCTTCCTGTCAACACATAAAGCAAAACGTTTGGTTGCACCAAGACCTGAAAAACGCCAAAGCCGTGGGGGGCCGTGCGGCCGTCATTTTGTTGGGGCCAGTGGCGATCATTCCCGTTTTTGTGGGGAGTGTGGGTTTGTCGGTGGCCGATCACACCGATGCCAGACAAATGGCCATGGCATGCGGGGGGAACCCCAAAAATGCGATGGAAATCACTGGTGATGTGGTGCTGGAAAACTCACTCAACCTCATCACCCGAGGCGTGACGCCCACACCTGCAAAGTAAGCCCCATCCTGCAAGCAAGGCCAGCTTGGGCGGGGCGGGATCGACAGGCTCAGCGCAACTCGGGCAATTCGATCTTCACTTCCAACACGTCTAAATTGTCAGCCCGCTCCAGATGAACCTGGATGTCGCTGGAGTTGATCTTGACGTATTTGGAAATCACTTGAACCAGATCGCGTTGCAGGTCGGGCAAATAATCGGGTTCGCTGGGGTTTCGTCCCGTGCGCTCATGCGCCAGGATGATTTGCAGGCGCTCCTTGGCCACGGACGCCGACTTTTTCTTCTCGCCGAGGATGAAGGACAAAAACGACATGGTCACTTCCTGCCGAAAATGCGACTGATCAATCCCGATTTGGGTGCTTGGGTAAAGCGCATGGGTTTGTCTTCGCCCAAGAAGCGGTCCACCACATCGCGATAGGCCTCTGCCACGTCTGAATGGTCCATGTGAATGGCAGGCAAGCCTTGGTTAGAAGCCTGGAGCACATCCTCAGATTCAGGGATCACGCCAATCAGAGGGATGCGCAAGATGTCTTGAATGTCTTCGAGCGACAGCATTTGGCCGTCTTGAACACGGGCCGGGTTGTAACGGGTGATGAGCAAATGTTCTTTGATGGGCTCATCGCCACGGATGGCGCGTTGGGTTTTGCTGCTCAGCATGCCCAAAATGCGGTCTGAGTCGCGAACCGAGGACACCTCGGGGTTGGTGACCACCAAGGCCTCGTCGGCAAAGTGCATGGCCATGAGGGCGCCGGTCTCAATGCCCGCTGGCGAATCGCAAACGATGTATTCAAAGCCCAGGTCTGAGAGTTCGCGCAACACGCGCTCAACGCCATCGATGCGCAGGGCCTCTTTGTCGCGGGTCTGCGAGGCCGCAAGCACCGACAACTTGTCGCAATTCTTGTCGCGGATCAAGGCTTGGCCCAACGTGGCTTCGCCCTGAATCACATTGACGAAGTCATAAACGACGCGGCGCTCGCAACCCATGATGAGGTCAAGATTGCGCAAGCCGACATCGAAATCGATCACCGCGGTTTGATGCCCTTTGCGAGCCAGTCCGGATGCGAAGCTGGCACTGGTGGTGGTTTTGCCCACGCCGCCTTTGCCAGAGGTGACCACTACGACTTTAGTCATTCGTTTCTTCCTGATTTCTCATACAACTGCGAGAGTTTACATGGGGGACATGACCAATCGGTCTTGCTCCAGCCTGACTTGTGCCGCTTTGGACTGCACCGAATCCGGCAAGGGTGTGTCGCTGGTTCGATAAACCCCAGCGATGGCCACCAGTTCTGCCTCAAGGCAGGTGGTGAAAATTCGAGCATGGGTATCACCCTTGGCCCCAGCAATCGCTTTACCCCTGAGCGGTGCGTACACATGGATGTGCCCATCGGCCATGACTTCGGCGCCTGGATTGACCATGGCCAGAACCACCAGGTCACGGCCTTTGGCATAAATCTGTTGACCTGAACGCAAGGGTTTGTCGATGACCATGGCGGGCTGAAGCACGTTCACTTCTTTGACCACTTCTCTCACCACCTCGCGAGTGACTTCGGTCGCAACTTGGGGGGCTTGCTTGGCAGACGTGGGTTTGGCAGGGGCCTCGGCCACGAAAAGGCCACTCAGCTCGGCCTGGGCCAAATGCGCGGCATTCGCGCTGCGCAAACCCACGGGGTTCATGCGGTGACGGCGCAGCAAAGCGCACAAAGCTTGCACATCCACAGGGCCTTGTTCTTCCGTCAGGGCATTGAGGTCAATCAAAACGGCTTCACCGTTGAAAAAATCCGGGTGATCGGCCAGCTTGCTGGACAGGGCAGAGGCCAGCACCTGAGCGTCTGCGGTTTTGATGTGCAAGGCCATCAAAGGCGCTTGCGTGGATTTGATTTCGAATGCGTTCATGGCAAGGGACAACACTGCTGGCGGGAATGCCATGCACTGTAACCGCAGCGCGTCGGCATTCCTTTGCGCTCAACGATGGCCAGCTTCAGCCACAGGCGAGAGCAAGCCTGTCTGTGATCCCGGCGACAATCTTGCCAATGAGACTTGGGGGGTGATGTTGGGCGTTTTTGCGTTGTACTTGCTACTGGTGGTGGGCATCTTGCTTTGGCGCAGTCGTGCGCTCAAAGGGCCTTGGTGGTTTTTGTTGCGCAGCTTTTTTCCCAACTGGAAGTTCTACGACGTGGTGGGGCACTTGCCCCGTGTCTGGGTGCGCTGGCAAGACCCTGCGGGGCGATGGAGTGAGCCTGAGTTGTGGTGGCCACGCTTGCCCTATTCCCCTTGGCACTTGTTTCACAACGCCGAGGGCAATTTGCTGCTGGCCAGGCAAAACCTGATTGACCATTGGGCCAGCGACCTTGCTGGCAGTTCGGTCTCCCATGCCAAAGCCCACGAGGTGAGTGGCGAGTTGGTGGCCAGGCATTTGGCGCACGACTTGCGCCTTCAACACCCTGAGGCCGTGGCTTTCGATTACGTGCTCCGCATGGAGCATCCCGACCCGACCCGGCCAGACGCCGTCTTGCAAGTGTTTCGATCGGACATCTTGCCCTTGAGGGGGGGGCAATGATGGACGGCACGACCCTGATCCGAACCACCGAATGTTTGTGTGGGGTCAATCTCTTGATCCAGGGCATCGAATATTGGCGCTTGAGAACGGTACAAAGTCCTCAAGGCCCCTGGGCATGGCAGGTCCAAGGCAAGGATGTGCCGCCAGGTTGGGTGCATCGCCTGTTGGATGGGTTGTTTGCGCCCCAAGTTCATGCGCTTCATTTGTGCTTGCGAATGGCCGGCGCCCTGATGTTGATCCTTTGGGGCTCAAGTCCCAGCTTGGTGATCTTCCTTTGGTTGGGCCAGATCGCTTGGATGATCCGTTGGCGGGGAGCTTTCAACGGGGGAAGCGACTTCATGACCCAGGTGGTGCTGACCGGTATGTTGATGGCGCATGGCCTGCAAGCCCTGAACCTGGGGCCCTTGGCTTGGGCCATCGGCTTGGGTTGGATCGCGGTGAACGCCACCACCTCTTATGTGATCGCAGGCTGGGTCAAGTGGTTGCAACCGCAATGGCGGGACGGTTCTGCACTTTCGGTGTTTCTGGACACTGGCCTTCATGGCCCTTTGCCTGCCCAAAGCATTTGGCGCCGCCCATGGGTGGCCAAAGCTGCCGCGTGGTCGTTCATGGGCTGGGAGGCCACTTTTCCCCTGGCCTTCATTTCAGTGGAATGGGCTTTGGTGGAATGTGCAATAGCCCTCTTTTTCCACCTTCTGGTG
>JBEAMY010000228.1:0-7354 GCA_041165725.1 Pseudomonadota bacterium | reverse complement strand
GGATGGACTTGTCGTAAATCCACGGAATCCCCATCACCAACAGGCTCACATTCAGGTAATCCAGGAGCGACATGAACGCCAGCTCGGGGGCATCCAAGATGTTGATGCTCGAATCAAGGACCCAACCCATGTGATCCACAAAGGTCAAAAAGCCCATCAAAACCAAAGAGGAAAAGAGGCAATAAAGCGCCAGTTTTTCATTCACCAGATAGTGCAAGGCCAAAGGGGCCACCACAAACCAAAATGACGTCGAAGATCGAATGCCCCCTTCAGCCCAAGCAAAGACCACGAGGTACAGCAGGCCAAAGATGCCTCCCATGGTGGTGTACCGTTTCAAATTTCCCGAGATCAGGTAGTAAACCAGCAACAGGTTGAACGGGATGCAAAACGACCAAGCCAGCAAACTGCCTGGATAGGAAGGGGTGATCGCACCCGAAATGATGGCGGTGATCTGAGCCGCTACATTGAACGAAATCGCGTAGGTGCGTTGCTGGTCTTTTGCAAGAAAGGCGATGAGCTTGTTCATGCCAAGCTCCGCTTTGCGAGGGCCATGCGTTTTTGCATGACCCGCTTGATTTTGGCGTTCAGCAATTCGGCTGTAATGGGTTTGCTGGCGACATCGTCCATGCCCGCTTCAAGGCACTGCATGAACTCGGCTTGGTCTTCATGCGCCGTCAATCCGAGCAGCGCAGTTTGCGCCACTTGTGCACGCTCATGCTGGCGGATTTGCCGGGTCAACTCAAGCCCGTCCATGCCTGGCATGACACGGTCAATGATCACCACATCAGCGTCGTTGGTGCTGAGCCATTGCAATGCCTGTTCGCCACTGGGCGCGAGTTGAACCTGTGCTTGAGGCCAAATCCGGTGAATGGATTTTTCGGTCAATTGAAGATTGACGGCGTTGTCATCGACCACCAGCACGCGCCAACGCGCCATGTCGTCCATGTCTTCCATGTCGATGTCTGGTGCCTCTTGGGAGTCTTGCCCACCTTTAAGGGGTAACAGCAACCAGAAGTGGGCGCCTTTGCCCACTTCGCTTTGAACCTGCAATTGGCCTTGATGGCATTCCGCCAATTTTTTGCTAATGGCCAGGCCAATGCCTGTGCCACCGTATGCGCGGTTGGTGTGCACATCGGCTTGTTCAAAGCGATCAAAGATCTTGAGCAATTGATCGCGTGCAATTCCGGGGCCGGTGTCTTGCACATCAATTCGCAACTGGTCCTGCTCCACCCTCGCCTGGACAGAGACATAGCCTTGTTGCGTGAACTTGATGGCGTTGTCGAGAAGTTGCTCAAGGATTTGCGTGAGCCTGAGTGGGTCCACATTGACCCGTTCTGGCAATGCATCGTCGCACTCAACGACAAGAACGATGCCTTTGGCCTGTGCTTGAGGCAACCAGCGCTCCAGCAATGTGTCAAACAGGTTTCTCAGTTGGACGGATTCGGTTCTCAACTCCACCCGATTGGCCTCCAGTTGTGACAAAAGCAAGAGGTCATTGACCAACTGCAAAAGTTGTTCGGTGGAGGTCCGGATGAGCTCGGCCAGCTGCAAATCTTCCTGTCTGTCTTTCAACTCGGCCTGCAACACATCGTTAAGGCCAAGAATCGCATTCATGGGTGTTCTCAATTCGTGGCCCATGGAGGCAATGAATTCATCTTTGTGTGACTGTGCTTGGATGAGCGATGTTTGAGCGCGCTCAAAGTCCTCGTTGCGTTTTTCAAGCTCGGCCATTTGGCGGCTGTTCGCTCTGCCGAAGAGGATGACGATGAGTTGCTGGGTGATGCTGACGCTGCACATCAAGGCCAAGGCCCATTGGATGGATTCCGCGCTTTGATTGACGCGGTCGTCTATCCAGCCCCATTGGCCAGCGACAAACATGCCAATTCCCGTGGCGAGCACGACGCCCAAGTACAACTGACTGACCCAGACGTCGGCCACCATGAGTGCGGCAACCGGCAAGAGGGTGAACCAGATGGTGCTGGGTGAGTTGATGCCGCCCGTCTGGACACAGACGGTCCAAAGCAAGAGCGTGCAAGAAAAGAGGGCAATGTGATTGATCCACTTTGCAGGCCAGCGCCCAACCATGAGGAGCAAAAACCACATGAGCAGGGCGCCAGGCAAATTGACCCATCCCGCATTGTTGGGTGAGGGCAAGAGGTAAAAGAACAGCATGTTGACGCCACCCAAACCCAACCATAGCCGCTGTGCCGATTTGATCTTTTGATCGGTTTGGGCCAGGGCCTTGTTTTGGGGTGAGAGTAGGTGTGGCAGCATGGCGCAGCTCGATGTGGGAGTGCGTTGATTCAGCTGGATTTGCGCAGCCGTTCAATCAAGCCGTTGAGTTCATCCAGCGATGCAAAGGCGATGGCGACTTCTCCCCGCATGCGCTGGCCTTTGCCTTTGACATGAACCGAAACCTGCGCGGTGAGCAAGTCAGAGAGTTCTTCTTCCACCCTGCGCACATCGGCGCTTTGCGGTGTTTTGCTGGCTTTGCTTGGCGTCGCTTGGCCCCATTGCTTGACGAGTTTTTCTGCATCACGGACGGACATTTTTTTGGCGACGATGGATTGCGCGGCACTCACCTGTTCGGCTTCTTGCAAAGCGAGCAGCGCGCGTGCGTGACCCATATCGAGATCGCCTGCAAAGACAAGGTCTTGAACCGCAGGTGTGAGTTGCAACAAGCGCAAGAGGTTGCTGGCTGCGCTGCGTGAGCGGCCCACAGCCTGAGCCGCTTGGTCGTGGGTGAGCTTGAATTCATTGACCAATCGCTGCAAGCCCTTGGCTTCTTCCAAGGGGTTGAGGTCCTCGCGCTGCATGTTCTCGATGAGGGCCATGGCCGCTGCGTTTTGATCGCTCACCTCTTTGATGAGCACCGGCACTGCAGTGAGGCCAGCGAGTCGGGCTGCACGGCTGCGACGTTCGCCCGCAATGATTTCGTATTGCCCTGGTTTTTTTGGCAAGGGCCGCACCAGAATCGGTTGCATCACGCCTTGCGTGCGAATGCTCTCGGCGAGTTCGTACAGCGCGCCTTCGTCCATTCGCGTGCGGGGCTGGTATTGGCCCGGCACAAGTTGGTCGAGTTGGAGTTCACTCTGCGTGCTCGTTTCGCTTGCAGTTTGAATGTCAGGGCCAAGCAGGGCCTCAAGCCCACGCCCCAATCCTTTTGATTTTTTGGTTGCCATTTTGTATTGTGAAATTAAAGGGTTTTGGCGCGACCCACCAGTTCTTTGGCGAAGTCCAAATAGGCCTGCGCACCTTTGGCCGCAGGGTCAAACACCACGCCAGGCATGCCGTAGCTGGGCGATTCGGCCAGACGCACATTGCGGGGAATGACCGCATTGAAGACTTTGTCGCCGAAATGCGATTTGAGTTGTTCGCTCACCTGCTGCTGCAGGGTGATTCGCGGATCGAACATCACCCTGAGCAAGCCAATGATTTTCAAGTCGGGGTTGAGCTTGGCGTGCACTTGTTTGATGGTGTTGACCAAGTCGGTCAGGCCTTCGAGCGCAAAGTATTCGCATTGCATGGGAACGATCACACCATTGGCGGCACACAGGCCGTTTAGGGTGAGCATGGACAAAGAGGGCGGGCAGTCAATGAGGACGAAGTCGTAGGCATCGAGCACCGGCGCGAGCGCTTGCTTGAGGCGTTTTTCACGATCAGGCATGCTGACCAACTCCACTTCAGCGCCAGCGAGTTCGCGGTTGGCTGCGAGCAGGTGGTAGATGGGGTGATTGGCTTTGCCCTCGTCGGACCAGCGGCTCTCAACGCTGGCTTGGTGGACCGTGGCTTCACCCAAGAGCACGTCATAGATGCCCAGCTCAATCTCGCGCTTGTCGACGCCCGAGCCCATGGTCGCATTGCCTTGGGGATCAAGGTCGATGAGCAGGACCCGTTGGCCAACGGCGGCCAATCCCGCGGCCAGGTTGATGGTCGTGGTGGTCTTGCCTACCCCGCCTTTTTGGTTTGCAACGCAGAAGATTTTTGCCATACTTCTCTTTCAAAATCAACGGCTTAGGGCAAGGCGCAAGCCAAAGCCCAACATCAAACCACCCGCAATTCGGTTGAGCCAGAGGGCAATCCGTTTTTGCTCACGCATGCGAGACGAGAGGCGATGCGCGAGCAAGGCAAGCACCAAACCATAAAGAAAGGTGAGCGCAGCGATGGTGGCCGACATGGAGGCCAACACCCATAAAAAGTGCGGATGGTCTTGGCGCAAAAACAGGGGGAAGAAGGCCAGGTAAAAAACAATGGCCTTGGGGTTGAGCAGGGTGATCAAAAAGGCCTGGCGGAAATAGTGGCCCGTTTTGAACTGAAGCACAGGCGCATCGCCTGGTTTGCTGCGGATCATTCGCCAGCCCAGAAAAGCCAGATAGGCCGCACCCGACCACTGGACCCAGACATAAAGCCAGGGCGTGGTGAGCAAGACCGCCGACAAACCCGCCATGGCAGACCCCATCAGGACTTGATCGCCCGCCATCACGCCCAGCGTCGCAGCGATCCCGCCACGTACGCCGCCCTTAGCGGTTGAAGTCAGAAGGGCAAGGTTGCCCGGGCCTGGGATGGCCAAAAAAACAAGTATGGCCACCACAAAGGCCAAATAATCGTTCAGTGAATCCATGAATAAAGGGGCCTGATTGTGTGGGCTCAGTGTAACCGTGGATGATCCATTTCAACCCGCGTTTCACGTGAAACATCACACTTTGGTCATCCAAACCAAGCACCGTTCTGCCGTCAAACCGGGCACAAAAACAGGGTCAACCGACTCCAATGCAATGTCTTTGGGCAAGGCCTGAATGTCCTCCAGAGGGGTCTTGCCCTTGAGGCAAACCCAACGACCACCGGGCGACAAAAGGGGGCGAGACCATTCGATCAGGTCGGGGAGGGCGGCAAATGCCCTGCAGGTGATGGCGTCAAATGCGGTCTTGAGATCTTGAACCCGTGCATGGCGAACCTTGAGGTTTTTCAACCCCAGTTGGGCCGCCACCTGCTGGATGAAGGCGGCTTTTTTGCCCACCGAGTCCACCGCCACCACTTGGGTTTGGGGCCAGACCACCGCATAAATCACCGATGGAAAACCTGCACCCGCACCCACGTCGAGCAAGGTTTGAGGGGCTGGGTGGCGCGCCAGCCAGACGGGTACTGTGGCCAAACAGTCCAAGGCATGGCGCTGCAAAGCTTCTTCTGGGGAGTCGATGGCGGTGAGGTTGTGCACCCGATTCCACTTGAGCAACATGGAGAGATGGCCCAGGATTTGGTTCACCTGCTGCTCGGAAAGCGGCAAGGCCATGGCCTTCAAGGCCTGTTGCAGGGCTGGGCGCAAATCGGGCATGGCCAGTGGCCGGGTTGAGTTCATGCCGGTTGAGGGTCAAAGCCTTTGGCTTTCAGCCGGCGCAAATGGATGAGCAGCAAGGAAATGGCCGCTGGCGTCACCCCAGAAATTCGGGAGGCTTGCCCCAAAGTTTCAGGCCTGTGTTGATTGAGCTTTTGCCTCACCTCGATGCTCAAGGCAGAAATCTCCAAATAGTTCAAATCGGCGGGCAAAGGCATGTGTTCGTAATGGGCGGCACGGGCCACTTCTTCTTTTTGTCGGTGGATATAGCCCTCGTATTTGGCCGAAATCTCGATCTGCTCAATGACGGTTTCACGTGAAACCTCGTCCAAATCCACCCAATCGGCCTGATCAAAACGGCCTTGGGCCAGTTGCATGAGTTGGCGGTAAGCCACGCGCGGGCGCCGCAAGAGGTCGGCCAAAGTGTGCTCATGGGAAAGCGGGGTCCCCAAAATCTGCTCAGCCTCGGGCGCTGGAACCATGCTGGGGTTCACCCAAATGGAACGCAGCCGCTCCTGTTCTCGGGCGATGGCTTCGCGCTTGCGATCGAAGGTCGCCCAACGCACATCGTCCACCAAACCCAAATGACGGCCCCATTCGGTGAGCCGCATGTCGGCGTTGTCCTCTCTGAGCAATAACCGGTATTCAGCCCGACTGGTGAACATGCGGTAAGGCTCGTTCACGCCCTTGGTGGTGAGGTCGTCCACCAAAACACCGAGGTAGGCCTGATCGCGGGTGAGCAGTTCGGGCGGGCGGTCGTGGGCAAAAAGCGCCGCTTGCAAACCCGCGTAAAGGCCTTGGGCAGCCGCCTCTTCGTAGCCGGTGGTGCCGTTGATTTGACCGGCCATGAACAAGCCCTGAATCACCTTGGATTCAAAGCTGCGCTTGAGTCCGCGCGGATCAAAGTAGTCGTATTCAATGGCGTAACCAGGCCTGAGGATGTGGGCGTTTTCAAGACCGGGGATGGAGCGCACCAGCGCATATTGAATGTCGAAGGGCAAGCTGGTCGAGATGCCGTTGGGGTAGATCTCGTGGGTGGTGAGGCCCTCGGGCTCAAGGAAAATCTGGTGGCTGTCTTTGTCAGCAAAGCGGTTGATCTTGTCTTCCACGCTGGGGCAGTACCTCGGACCCACACCTTCGATCTTGCCGGTGAACATGGGGCTGCGGTCAAAGCCCGATCGGATGATGTCGTGGGTTTTGCTCGTGGTGTGGGTGATCCAGCAGGGCAGTTGCTGGGGGTGCATGTCGGCGCGGCCCAAAAAACTGAAGACGGGAATCGGACCCTCTAGACCGCCTGGGACACCATCGCCAGGTTGAACTTCGCAGCGGCTGAAATCAATGGTTCTGCCATCGATGCGCGGCGGGGTGCCGGTCTTGAGCCGGCCTTGGGGCAGGTTCATGGCCTTGAGGCCCTGGCTCAGGCGCACCGCTGGCGGGTCGCCCGCACGCCCACCCGAATGGTTTTCCAAACCCACATGGATCTTGCCGTCGAGAAAAGTGCCTGCGGTCAACACCACAGCTCGCGCATGAAAGCGAATGCCGACCTGAGTGAGAACGCCCACCACGCGCTCACCTTCGAGCAAAAGGTCGTCAACCGCTTGTTGGAAAAGCCAAAGGTGAGGCTGGTTTTCAAGGCGACGGCGAATCGCAGCCTTATAAAGAATGCGGTCGGCCTGGGCACGGGTCGCCCTCACCGCAGGGCCTTTGCTGGCGTTGAGGATGCGGAATTGAATCCCCGCCTCGTCGGTGGCCAAGGCCATGGCACCACCCAAAGCATCGACTTCTTTGACCAAATGCCCCTTGCCAATGCCGCCAATCGACGGATTGCAAGACATTTGGCCCAAGGTCTCGATGTTGTGAGAAAGCAACAGCGTGTCTCGCCCCATGCGTGCGCTTGCCAATGCGGCCTCGGTGCCGGCATGACCACCACCGACCACAATCACATCAAACCGTTGAGGAAAGTCCATGAAAAGTAGGGCCCGCCGGGACAGCAACTCCCGCATTCAGGGCTTCAGAGAAAGG
>JBEAMY010000227.1:0-2657 GCA_041165725.1 Pseudomonadota bacterium | reverse complement strand
TGTGCTGGTGGACTTCTGGGCGCCCTGGTGTGGCCCGTGCAAGTCGCTGGGGCCCATCCTGGAAAAAGTCGAGCAAGACTATGGCGGTCGCTTCAAGCTGGTCAAGATCAATTCCGACGACGAGCAACAGCTTGCTGGGGCTTTTGGCATTCGCAGCATTCCCACCTGCGTCCTGATGGTCGGTGGTCGGCCTGCCGATGGCTTCATGGGCGCATTGCCCGAGGGGCAAGTGAAGCAGTTCCTCGACAAACACCTGCCCAGCGAGCAAGAACTCGAAGCCGAGCACGACCTTGAAGAGGCCGAGGCCGCACTGGCCGATGGCGACACCGACGCCGCATTGGCCAAGTTGCAAGAGGCCCTGGCCATCAACCCGGCCAACCACGATGCGCGTCACGACTACGTCAAGCTGTTGATTTCATTGGGCGAGTTGGAGCTGGCTGAAACTGCATTGGCCCCGGCCCTCACCCAAATTCCCCAGCCCTTGCGTTTTTTGGCGTTGCAACATTGGTTGCAAGCCCTGCAATTTGCCACCACCGACGAGCGGGCCAACTGGTCGCTTGAGGCCTTCGACGAACTCATCGCTCAAAACAAGCGTGACTTCGACACCCGCATGGCCAAATCGCGATTGCTCATGGCCGCAGGCGAATGGACAGCCGCCATGGACGAGTTGTTGGAAATCGTGATGCGCGACAAAAACTGGGAGGACGGTCTGGCACGCAAGACCATCGTCTCGATTCTGGAGTTGTTGACGCCGCCACCCGCCAAAGAAGCCGCATCTGCCTCGGGCAAAACCGCTGGCGGCATTGAACTCTCAGGCCACGCGAATGCCGCGCAAGACCCCCAGGCCGAGTTGGTGTCGCGTTATCGGCGCCGCCTGAGCATGGCGCTCAACTGATTCAAGCGCGCAAGCGCTGCCAGGCTTCTTCGTACTTGGCCGCCGTGCGAGCGATGACCTCGGGCGGCAAGCTGGGTGCTGGCGTTGTCTTGTTCCACGCCTTGCCGTTGACCTGGGCAGTTTCCAGCCAATCGCGCAAATACTGCTTGTCAAAGCTGGGCGGGTTGCTGCCCTCGACGTATTCGCTGGCCGGCCAGTAGCGCGACGAGTCGGGCGTGAGCACCTCGTCCATCAGCGTCAACGTGCCTTGAGCATCTAGGCCAAATTCAAATTTGGTGTCGGCAATCAGAATGCCTTTGCGCGCGGCCATCTCGCTGGCCGCCTTGTAGAGGCGAATCGACACCTCGCGGATTCGGGTGGCGAGGTCCAAACCAATCATCTCGACGGTGCGCTCAAAGCTGATGTTTTCATCGTGCTCACCCACCGCGGCTTTGGCTGCAGGTGTGAAGATGGGTTCGGGCAATCGGCTGGCATTGCGCAGGCCTTCGGGCAAAGGCACCCCGCACACCGAGCGGCTTTCTTGGTATTCCTTCCAACCGCTGCCGGCCAAATAACCCCGCACCACGGCCTCAACCGGTATGGGGGTCAAACGCTTGACCAACATCGAGCGGCCTTGGACTTGATTGACCTCTTCCGGACTGACCACGCTTTCTGGCGCATCGCCAGTGAGGTGGATGGGGCAAATGTTCAAACCCTTGGGGCCGAGTTGATCGAACCAATACAAGGCCATGCGGGTGAGCAGCTCGCCCTTGCCGGGAATGGGCTCGCCCATGATCACGTCAAAAGCGCTGATGCGGTCTGAGGCCACCATGAGGATGCGGTCTTCGCCCACTGCGTAGTTGTCGCGCACCTTGCCACGGGCAAGAAGGGGCAGGGACTTGAGCTGCGAGGTGTGCAGCGCAGAAACCGGCATTCAGTTCACAACCTGAGCAAGTTCACCGTTGGCGTACTTTTGCGCCATGAAGGGCAAGGGGCGGCACTTGATCTTGGCGGCCTGGCCTTCGCAACCGAACTCCATGTAGCGCTGTTTGCAAATGGCTTTGGCGGCCTCGCGGGCGGGCTTCATCCATTCGCGCATGTCGAATTTGTCGGGGTTCTCGGCCTGGAATTTGCGAACCGCCCCGGTCATCGCCAAGCGAATGTCGGTGTCGATGTTGATTTTGCGCACGCCGTGCTTGATGGCCTCTTGAATCTCTTTGACCGGCACGCCGTAGGTCTGCTTCATCTTGCCGCCGAACTGGTTGATGAGGGCAAGCAAGTCTTGGGGCACGCTGGACGAACCATGCATGACCAAGTGTGTATTGGGAATGCGAGCATGGATTTCTTTGACCCGGCTGATGGCCAGCACATCGCCGGTGGGCGGGCGGGTGAATTTGTAAGCGCCGTGGCTGGTGCCAATCGCAATGGCAAGGGCATCGAGCTGGGTGGCCTTGACGAATTGAGCCGCCTCTTCCGGGTCAGTGAGCATTTGCGAATGCTCCAGCTTGCCCACTGCGCCTATGCCGTCTTCTTCGCCAGCTTCGCCGGTTTCCAGTGAACCCAAGCAACCGAGTTCGCCTTCAACGGTCACGCCCAATTTGTGCGCCATGGCCACGACCTCGCGGGTGACCTGAACGTTGTAATCGAAGCTGGCCGGGGTCTTGCCATCTTCCATGAGCGAGCCGTCCATCATCACCGAGCCGAAACCCAGATCCAGCGCACCGGCGCAGATTTTCGGGCTGGTGCCGTGATCCTGGTGCATCACCAGCGGGATGTGGGGGTA
>JBEAMY010000226.1:0-7067 GCA_041165725.1 Pseudomonadota bacterium | reverse complement strand
AAGCGCTTGGGCAACAACACTTCACGCCTGTCCCAAATTCAGGATGGCCGCTGGAAAGTGGTTTCGGGTTATGTTCAGTGATTTGAGCGCTGATCCCTCATCGACAACGCCCTCGCAAGAGGGCGTTTTTCATGGTCAATCCGCAAGGGCTCTTTGCACAAGGGATTGGGCCTGTTCAATGCCAAGACTGCCCAAAGTGCCGCGCCATTCGCCACCCAAACGGGTTTTGCAAAAACCGACTGCCACGGCTTCGGGTGCATGGCGAATGAGCAAGCTCGCCTGAGTGAGCAGCGCAATCCGTTCAGCCAGCCAGCGCGCGCCCGATTCATTGCGCCAGTCGCCACCCGACATGTGTGCGTCCAATGCGGCCAGTGCCGCATCGCACGCCGGATGAAACCCTTTTGCACCCTGCCACTCGTCGCGCAAAGCCTGCATGCATTCAGGGCCACGCGCCAAGGCTCTCAAGACGTCCAAACACATCACGTTACCGGAGCCTTCCCAAATGGAATTGAGCGGGCTTTCACGGAACAGGCGGCCAAATGGGCCTTCTTCCACATAACCAGCGCCACCGGTGACCTCCATGGCTTCGGCCACAGCATGGGGCGTGCGCTTGCACACCCAATACTTGGTCGCTGGCGTCAGCACCCTGCGCAAAGCGAGGTCGTGGGCATTCGCATCGGCGTCGTAGGTGCGAGCAAGCCGCAAAGCCAGCCACATGGCGGCTTCGCTTTCCAAGCTCAGGTCGGCAAGCACCGTTTGCATCAAGGCTTGATCGGCCAGCTTGCGGCCAAAAGCGCTTCTCATTCGGGCATGATGAATCGCATGACCCAGACCCGCACGCAAAATGCCCGCTGCACCAATGGTGCAATCCAAGCGCGTGTGGTTGCCCATTTCCAAAATGGTGGGAATGCCACGACCTTGCTCGCCCACCAGCCAAGCAGAAGCGCCATCGAACTCGACTTCGGAAGACGCATTGGAGTGATTGCCAATTTTGTCTTTGAGCCTTTGAATGTGGATGCGATTGAGCGAACCATCGGGCAAGACACGGGGCAAGAAAAAGCAAGACAGCCCGGCAGAAGAACCCGGATCGGTTTGTGCCAAGATGAGAAAGGCATCGCTCATGGGCGCTGAGAAAAACCACTTGTGTCCAGTGATGCGGTATTCGGAGCCCCATTCGTTGTCGCCGACCCACTGAGCTTGCGTGGTGTTGCTGCGCACATCGGAGCCCCCTTGTTTTTCAGTCATGCCCATGCCCATGGTCACTGCGCGTTTCTTGCTCACGTGCGCCACGCCACCTTGGTAATCGTGAGCAAGCAAAGGGGCAAGCCAATCTTTGGCCAAGTGCGGATGCTGCGCGATCACGGGCACCACTGCAAAGGTCATGGTGACTGGGCACTGAACACCGTTTTCCAACTGGCTAAAGAGGTAGTAAGCGGCCGCACGTTGCACCTGCGCACCCGGTTTGGCTTGAGCCCAGGGTGCAGCATGCAAGCCATCGCCCAAAGCCATTTTCATGAGCTGGTGGTAGGACGGATGAAAGCGCACTTCGTCAATGCGATGGCCGAACCGATCAAAGGCATGAAGAACCGGCGGATTCGCATTGGCCTGCTCGGCCCATTCATGTGCCTCAGCGCTGCCATAGCGTTGGCCCATGTCGCTGAGTTTGTCCCAATCTGTTGATGTGGGTTGAGACAGGGCACGAACGGCTTGACCCAATGCCGCATCCACCTTGAAAAGATTGACATTCACCCAGGGGGTGGATTGATTGAACACATGGTGGGTGTCACTCATCTGATTTCCTGATCAAAGAATGAGGCGCTTTCATGCCTCAATGTGGGCCAACAGTTGGCGAGCAGCCACCTGCTGACCTGGGGTCACTTTCAACTCACGCACACGGCCCGAGCGAGGTGCCAACAAACGATGCTCCATTTTCATGGCCTCCAGAACCAAGACCACAGCGCCTTGCTCGACCGCATCGCCTAAGGCAACTTCGACCCGAACCACACGGCCATGCATGGGCGAAATCAACGATCCATCGGCTGCCACAGCATGGCGGGTGGCAGGCTCCAAGCTGACATCGTCACCTTGAATCAAGATGAGCCCAGACTGCAATCCAAACGATTGACCCTCACGGTGCCAGTGCGCGACCCAGTGTTGATCGTTGATGCGCGAGCTGATTCGCCCCGATGGGGTCACCTCAAATTCACTCACCGCCCAGCTTTGACCTTCGTGGCTCACTTGCCAATTGCAGCCATGGCCCACCACTTGCCATGTGCGGCGTTGGTCGCCGCATTGGATCACCACTTGCCGCTCGATGCGGCCCGAGGCATGCCAGCCCTTCCAAATTTCCAACCTGCCATTGAGCGGCACGGTCAGCAATGCCACTGCTGAAAGCGCTTGCATGGCCAGGGATTGCTCTGTTTCAGGCGATGTCTGAAGGTCTGCTTGCTCAGCCAAAAAGCCAGTGTGGGCGTGTCCAGTCACAAAGCGGGGGTGCGACAACACGCGAGCCAAAAAAGCGCGGTTGGTGACCAAGCCCATGCACACGGTTTCGGCCAAGCCGTGAATCATTTTTTGTCGGGCTTCATCACGGTGTCGACCATGGGCGATCAACTTACCCAACATGGAATCGTAAAAAGGGCTGATGAGCTGACCGTTGCTGAGCGCCGCATCCACTCGCAAAGCCGATGGCGCTTGCCAGCGGTTCAAGACTCCGGATTGTGGCAAATGCGATTGCGCAGGATCTTCGGCACAAAGCCGCACCTCAATGGCATGGCCCGAGGACTCAAATCGCGACAAGACTTGATCCTGATTCAGGTTGAGTCTTTCACCACGAGCGACCCTGAACTGCCACTCGACCAAGTCCAGTCCAGTGAGGCATTCGGTCACCGGATGCTCGACCTGCAAGCGGGTGTTCATTTCCATGAACCAGAAATCGCCTTGGGCATCCAGCAAAAACTCCACCGTGCCAGCGCCGCAATATCCCAAAGGGCCAGTCGCTTTCGCCACTTGAATCGCGGCCTGACCCATGCGCCTTCGCAAGGCCGCATCGACACATGGTGATGGCGCTTCTTCGATGAGTTTTTGATGGCGGCGTTGCACCGAGCAATCGCGCTCACCCAAATGGATCACCTGGCCATGGGCATCGGCCAGCAATTGAATTTCCACATGCCTGGGCCCGATCAAGGCCCGCTCGATGAGCAAGCGCCCATCGCCAAAGGCCGATTGAGCTTCGGCTTGGGCCGAGGCCAATGCTTCTGGCAATTCGCTGTGGGCATTGACCCAGCGCATTCCGCGACCGCCGCCACCCGCTGAGGCTTTGATCATCAGCGGCACAGGCATGTCTTGCGCGAGCTGGGCCAAGGCCTTGAGGTCTGATAGGGCTTGGGTTCCTGGCAACACGGGCACACCGGCTTGATCCATGCCTTGTCGCGCATTGGCTTTGTCGCCCATGGCGCGCATGGACTCGGGAGATGGGCCAATCCAGACCAGACCTGCATCGATCACGGCTTGCGCGAAGTCAGGGTTTTCAGAAAGAAAGCCATAACCCGGGTGAATGGCTTCGACTCCGGTTTGGCGCGCAGCTTCAAGCACCTTCTCGGCATCCAAATAGCTCTCTGAGGGCCGCTCGCCGCCCAGCATGATGGTCTCGTCACAACACTGGGCATGCGGTGCATGTCGATCGGCCCATGAGCACACGGCCACCGTGCGCAAGCCCATGCGCTTAGCGGTTCGCGCCACACGCTCGACGATCTCGCCACGGTTGGCAATCAACACCGAGCTGAAGTCGCCCAGACCTGGAGGCAGTGAACTTGGATTGAAAGTCATGCTCTGGGCAAGGTGTGCATGAACTTGCTGATGATGCCCAGCATCACCTCGTCGGCACCTCCTCCAATCGAGGCGAGCCGTCCATCGCGATAAAGACGAGACACCGGGTTGTCCCAAGTGAAGCCCATACCGCCCCAAAACTGCAAGCAGGCATCGGGCACGGTGCGCAACAAACGACCAGCTTTGAGCTTGGCCATGGAGGCCCATTCGGTGACATCACGGCCCGCCAAGTAATGTTCTGTGGCCATGTAGGTCAATGCACGCAAGGATTCCACTTCGGTCTTGAGTTCAGCCAATGTGAAATGAACGGTCTGGTTGTCGAGGATGGCGTGCCCAAACGCCGTGCGCTCGCGGGTGTAGGCAATGGTCTGGTCGATGCAATTGATGAGCGACTGCACCGCATTGGCGGCACACCACAGGCGTTCTTCTTGAAACTGCTGCATCTGGTAGATGAAGCCCATGCCTTCTTCACCAATGCGATTGCGTTGTGGCACTCGAACTCCGTCGAAATGGATCACGCCCGTGTCGCTGGCCATCATTCCGATCTTTCGGATCTTGCGCGCACGGGTAATGCCAGGTGTGTTCATGGGCACCATGATGAGGCTTTTGTTTTTGTGGCTAGACCCTTCACTGGTGTTGGCCAGCAAGCACATCCAGTCGGCTTGCAAGCTGTTGGTGATCCACATCTTGCTGCCATCGATCACATAGTCGTCGCCATCCTTTCGGGCCGTGGTCCGTATGGACGCCACATCCGAACCTGCGCCAGGCTCGGACACGCCGATGCAGCCCACTTGTTCGCCACGAATCGCAGGCGCGAGAAATTCTTCGCACAATTCAGGCGAACCAAATCGGGCCAATGCCGGAGTGGCCATGTCGGTCTGCACACCAATTGCCATGGGGATGGCGCCACAAGACACATGGCCCAGGGTTTGCGCCATGACCACAGAAAAAGAATAGTCCAGCGCTGATCCACCATAGGCCGTGGGTTTGGTCAGCCCCAGCAAACCTAATTCGCCCAAACGGCGAAAGACCTCGTGGGCAGGAAAAGCCTCTGCGGCTTCCCACTCGTCCACATGCGGATTGATCTCCTGCTCGATGAAGCGCTTGAGCGTGCGTTCGAGTTCTTCGTGGTCATGAGTCAAAAGCATAAGGGGTCTCCTGAGATGCTGAAGTTCAAGGTCTGGCCACGCCGTATTGCATGGGCCTCAAAATGTGCCCATCGGCCTTGAGGCACAAGCTGAGCGTGAGTGCCAGCACCTTGCGCGTGTCTCTTGGGTCGATCAGGCCATCATCAAGCAACAAGCCCGATGTGTAAAAGGCGCTCATTTGACGCTCGAAGGTCTGCACCACTTTGTGCTCGATGGCTTCCAAGCGGGCTTCGTCCACCACGTCACCTTTGGCGCGGGCCGATTCGCGCATGACGATGCCCATGGTGCCCGCAGCCTGTTGCGGCCCCATGACTGCAGTTTGAGCCGTGGGCCAAGAAAACACAAAGCGAGGTCCAAAGGCGCGACCACACATGCCGTAGTTGCCCGCACCAAATGATGCGCCACATTGAATGGTGATCTGAGGGACCCGCGCGTTGGACAAGGCCTGAATTTGTTTGGAACCATGCTTGATCATGCCGGCTTGCTCGCTGTCTTTGCCCACCATGAAACCAGTGGTGTTTTGCAACCAGACCAAAGGCAGTCCACTTTGATCACAGGCTTGGACAAAGTGCGTGATCTTGTTGCTGCCCGCCGGATCAATGGGGCCGTTGTTGGTGATGATGCCCACCTTGTGCCCGCCTATGGATGCGTGCAAGCACACGCTGGCTGGTCCGTGGTCGGGTTTGAACTCCAACCACTCCGAACCATCAACCAAGTACTTGACCACGGCTCGCATGTCCACAGGCGTTCGCCAATCGGGCGGCATGATGTCGAGGAGTTCTTCCGCATCGCACAAAGGCTCTGGCGCCAGATTGCCTGCTTGCAGATCACAAGACCAACCCAAGGCCTTGATCAGTGCTCGCGCCTGCCCCAAGGCATGGGCATCGTCTTCAGCCAAATATTCAGCAAGACCTGATGTACTGGCATGCATTTCAGCGCCGCCCAGCGATTCGTCATCGGCGACTTCGCCAGTCGCCGCTTGCAGCAAGGCAGGGCCAGCCAGAAAGGCGCGACCTCGACCTCTGACCATGATCACGTAATCTGACAAGCCCGTCATGTAAGCACCGCCCGCCGTAGACGGCCCGTGAACCACTGCGATCACCGGAATGCCCGCTGCAGAAAGCCGAGCAAGGTTGTAGAAATTCGCGCCGCCGTGAATGAACTGCTCGACCCTGTATTGCAAGAGGTTGGCTCCAGCCGACTCGACCAAGTGCACAAACGGCAAACGGTTTTCCAAAGCGATGCGCTGGGCGCGCTGAAATTTTTCAAGCCCCATGGGTTGCAAAGCCCCTGCGTCTATGCCCGCATCGTCTGCCACCAACATGACCCAGGTGTCCGAGACCTTGGCGATGCCCGTGATCAAGCCTCCACCTGCCACCGATTTTTCTGGATCGGGGTTGTCTTGCAGCCATCCTGCCAAAGTCGACAACTCCAAAAACGGTGAGCCTGGATCGAGCAAACGCTGGACGCGCTCTCGAGGCAGAAGTTGCCCGCGCCGGTTCATGCGCGCTTGGGCCTGCGCGCTTCTCTCTCGGGTGCGCGCCTCGATGGCACGCCAACGCGCAAGGGTGTCGAGTTGGTGGGCTTGATGGGCACTCATTCGTCGTCCCCCAAAACTCGAGGGCGAGCTGCCAGATGAAAGCCATTGAACTCGGGCGTGGTGCCGCCTGTGCCCACCTGTGGCCAGATCCGTTTGGCATTGGGCGCTGCGCCATCGATGCGAAGACAAGATCCAGAGATGAAGGCCGCCGCTTCGCTCAGCAAGAACACGATGGCCGCAGAGACCTCGCTTTCTGTGCCCATGCGCTGCACGGGAACGAGTTGCCGCATGCCACTGATCATGGACTTCATCTCAGGTGGGTATTGGTCAATGCCACTCGAGGCGATCCAGCCTGGAGCCACCGCATTGACGCGAACTGGCCCCCATTCCAAAGCCGCTGTTTCGGTGAAGTTGAGCATGCCCGCGCGAGCTGCGCCCGAATGCGCCATCCCCGGCATGCCCATCCAAATGTCTGCGATGACATTCACCACTGCGCCGCCGTGCGCCGCCATCCATTGCGTGTGGCATTCGCGGGCCATGAGAAAACCGCC
>JBEAMY010000225.1:0-8288 GCA_041165725.1 Pseudomonadota bacterium | reverse complement strand
GGTTGGGCCATTGGTCGCTTGGACATGATTCACATCGATCGCTCTCAACGTGCGAAGGCCTTTCAAAAAGTCGTTGAGCGCGGCCGACGGCTTTTGGCCAACGGTACATGGGTCATCATGTTCCCTGAAGGCACGCGCATCCCGCGTGGCGAAGCGGGTCAATACAAAAGTGGTGGCGCGAGGCTGGCCATTGAAGTTGGTGTTCCCGTGATCCCCATTGCTGTCACCTCAGGCAAATGCTGGCCACGGCGTGCCGTGTTCAAAACACCGGGTGTGGTTGATGTCAGCATTGGCCCACCGATCGACACGGCAGGTCAAACGCCAGAATCGGTGACGCAAAGCGTGCAAAGCTGGATTGAATCCGAGATGAAACGCCTCGATCCAGACGCCTATCCATCTGATCCGCATTGAGGTCAAGAATGGGCAAGTTGCTTCAACTCGCACTGGACTTCTTCAGCCCCATTCCACTTGCCGCCTCCAGTTTGCCCAGCGACCCTGAGTTCAATCAGGGCGAGGCGCATGCGCGCCCTCACTCAGGGTCTGTTGATGCATCGAATGAACATCGGCACCCTAGAGCCAATCGGCAAATCGTGTTGCAAAGCATGGTCATCCATTACTTTCATCAAGCGGCGCGCCGCAAAACAATTGGCATGTTGGTGGGTCAAGATGGGCTGGAGGTCCGCGCGCCGCGTTGGGTTGGGCGAAGTGAAATCGAAGCGGCCTTGCATGAGCGCGCAACTTGGATTGTTCGCAAACTCGCAGAAGCCCAGCAAGCCCAAAAGCAGCGATTGGCCCAAGCCATTGAATGGGCCGATGGGGCTTTGGTGCCGTATTTGGGTCAGCACCTCAGGTTGGTGCTAGATCCCACCTTGCAGCGTGTGACTTTCGATCAAGCCCTGAGACCCTGCGCGGACGATGCCTGCGCACAATGGCATTTGCATTTGGGGCTGACGCAACAGGCATCGCCGGCTCAAATCAGAGATGCCACTCAGGCTTGGCTCATGCAGTCTGCACGTCGCCTATTCAGCGAACGTTTGGACCATTTCGCAGACGCCCTCAAAGTCAGGTGGACCCATTTGTCGCTCAGCAGCGCCCAAACGAGATGGGGAACAGCCAGTGCCGATGGACGCATCCGGCTCAATTGGCGCCTCATTCACTTCAGGCCATCCGTGATCGACTATGTGGTCGTGCATGAACTCAGCCACTTGCGGGTCATGAATCACAGCCCCCAGTTTTGGGACACTGTGGCCAGCATCGTTCCCGATTACCAAGGTCAACGCCAGGCGCTCAGGACCGAGACCATTCCGCCTTGGCTTTGAATCGATAAACCCCGACCTCATCAACGGTTCGGATCAGTTGCCCCTGATGCCACAAGGTGTGCAAATGCGCAATGGCTTCTCCCAGAGCAAACGTCAATTGGTGGGCATCCAAGTCGCGCGCAAAAAGCAATTCCACCGCATCCATGCCGCTCATGGCCTTGGTGGCGCAAGCCGCAGCAAGCTCTGCCAAGCGTTCATGGTGATGGGACTGCAATTGATCGATGCGGCGATGAAGACCTCGGAAAGGGCGTCCATGAGAAGGCAAGACCAAGGTGTGTGCAGGCAATGTGCGCATGCGTTCTAGCGACTGCATGTAAAGCAGCAAGGGATCGGCTTCAGGCTCAGAATCGAATACGCTGACGTTGGTAGAAATCCGGGGTAAGACCATGTCGCCAGAAATCAAAATGCCTTGCTCTGCTGAATGCAAGGCCATGTGCTCAGGCGAATGGCCATGCCCTGCATGGCACACCCAATCTTCCTGGCCCAGTGTCAACACAGCTTGGTCCATCAATCGATGGTGTTGATGGGGCAATGCGGGCACCAAAGCCCGGTAGTAGTCGCCTCGCGTGCTGACTTTGTTCAGGGCCGATTCGTCCAGCAAGCCGTGCCGGGCATGGAATTGCGCCGCAGCTTCACCGCCATACTGAATGTCGAGCTGCATGGCCGAGCGAGCCGTCATGAAATCGGTGGTGCTGATCCACATGGGTGCCTTCCAACGGCCACAAATCCAGTGGGCAAGACCAATGTGGTCGGGGTGCATGTGCGTCACCACCACGCGCACCACTGGCAATCCGTCCAGATGGTGGGCAAAGATGGATTCCCATTGGGCTCGGCTGCTGGGTTGGTCTATGCCGCAATCCACCACACACCAGCCTGATTGGCCGTGGACTTCATCCCGGATCAGCCAGGTGTTGATGTGGTTGAGCCGAAAAGGCAACTCCAGCCGAACCCAAAAAATACCGGGTGCGATTTGCATGGGCGCATCGGGCAAGGGCAAGGCATCGCCAAATGGGTACTCGAGTTCGGTTTCTAAGGCATTCATGAGTGCGATACGATAATTGACGTTTACGTAAACGTCAAAATATGATGTCGTCATGGCGACCACCTTCACCATCAGCGATTTGTCCAAAGAGTTCGATCTGACCACCCGAGCCATTCGTTTTTACGAAGACATGGGTTTGCTCAGCCCCACCCGCACCGGGCCGGGCGGACGAAATCGCCTCTATTCCAACCGCGATCGCACCCGCTTGAGATTGACACTCAGGGCCAAACGGTTGGGGCTCTCACTGACCGAGGCCAAAGACATCATCGACATGTACGACAGCCCTCGCGATACCCGAGCCCAGTTGGACCGCTTCATTGCGGTGCTGGTTGAACATCGACGTCAACTCGAAATTCAAATGCAGGAAATCCAGGCCAATCTCGACGAGGTCAAGCAACACGAACGCGAAGCCCGCGCCTTGTTGGCCAAGCAAAAAAAGGTCAAGGCATGAGTCATCCCAAACCCCTCGCAGCCGACGTTCTGGCCCGCATTCAAGACAGCTTCAACCGACAAGGCATGATGCGGCACCTTGGTGCCCGCGTGCTCCATGCTGAGCATGGTCTGGTGAAAGTGGCTCTGCCCTACAGCGACAAGGTGTCTCAACAACAAGGCGGTTTTCATGGCGGTGCCATGGGTGCCTTGGCCGACATCGCTTGTGGTTATGCGGCAATGACGGTTGCCGAGCCAGGCCTAGAGGTCACTACGGTCGAATACAAAATCAATTTTCTTGCCGCCTTCCAGGGCGGCGAACTGCAAGCTGTGGGAAGGGTTGTTCGTGCAGGCAAGCGACTCATCATCACGCAGGGCGAGGTCACCCACCATGCAGACGACGGCAAGGTCAGCGACTGCGCCATCATGCAAGCGACTGTGGCCCCAGTCCCCAACAAAGTCCTCACCACTTGAACCCTCACAAACAAGGAACACCATGAGCAACCTACCTGGACTTGACTTCCAACTTGGCGAAGACATCAATGCGCTGCGCGACGCAGTCGCCTCATTTGCCCAAGCCGAGATCGCACCCCGTGCGGCTCAGATCGATGCCAGCGATCAGTTCCCCATGGACTTGTGGCGCAAGATGGGTGATTTGGGCATCTTGGGCATCACCGCACCGCAAACCTATGGCGGTGCTGAAATGGGTTATTTGGCCCACATGGTCGCCATGGAAGAAATCTCGCGCGCGAGTGCAAGCGTTGGCTTGTCCTATGGTGCGCACTCCAACCTTTGCGTCAATCAAATCAAACGCAATGGCAACGAAGCGCAAAAACAAAAATACCTGCCCAAACTCATCAGTGGTGAGCACGTCGGTGCGCTGGCCATGAGTGAACCCGGTGCCGGCTCTGACGTCATCAGCATGAAGCTGCGTGCGGACGACAAAGGGGGTTACTACGTGCTCAACGGCAACAAGATGTGGATCACCAACGGCCCCGATGCCGACACCTTGGTGGTTTATGCCAAAACCGAGCCCGAGCTGGGTGCACGTGGAGTCACGGCCTTTTTGATTGAAAAAGGCATGAAGGGTTTTTCAATCGCACAAAAGCTGGACAAACTGGGGATGCGTGGCAGCCACACCGGTGAATTGGTTTTTCAAAACGTTGAGGTGCCTGCGGAAAACATTCTGGGTGGTTTGAACAACGGGGCTAGGGTGCTCATGAGCGGTCTGGATTACGAACGCGCTGTGCTCTCTGGTGGCCCCCTGGGTTTGATGCAAGCTGTGATGGACAACGTCATCCCCTACATCCATGACCGCAAGCAGTTTGGTCAATCGATTGGCGAGTTCCAGCTGATTCAGGGCAAGGTCGCTGACATGTACACCGTGCTGCAAGCCGCGCGCAGTTTCGCTTACACCGTGGCCAAAAACCTCGACATGCTGGGCACTGATCACGTTAGGCAAGTTCGCAAAGATTGCGCATCGGTCATTTTGTGGACCGCTGAAAAAGCCACTTGGATGGCCGGTGAGGGAATACAGATTTTTGGTGGCAACGGCTACATCAACGAATATCCCTTGGGCCGTTTGTGGCGCGATGCCAAGCTCTATGAAATCGGAGCAGGCACCTCAGAGATTCGCCGCATGTTGATTGGCCGTGAACTTTTCGCTGAGACTTGCTGAGGCCAGATGAGCAACTCACTGCAACACCTTTTTGACAACAACCGATCCTGGGCTGAGCGCATGGAGCGCGAACAGCCGGGCTACTTCGCCCGCCTCACGGGCCAACAAGCCCCCAAGTATTTGTGGATTGGATGTTCCGATAGCCGAGTGCCTGCCAACCAGATCACGGGCTTGGAGCCGGGTGAGGTTTTCGTTCACCGCAACGTGGCCAATGTGGTGGTGCACTCCGATTTGAACGCCCTCTCAGTGATTCAGTTCGCAGTCGAGTACCTCAAGGTCGAACACATCTTGGTCGTTGGCCACTATGGCTGCGGCGGTGTGCTTGCCACTTTGCGCGGCATGCGGGTGGGCTTGGCCGACAATTGGCTTCGCCATGTTCATGACGTGAAGATGCGTCACCGCAGACGCATTGACCATTTGCCCTTGGCGGTTCAAGAAGATGTGCTCTGCGAAATGAACGTCATTGAACAAGTGGGCAATGTGGCCTTGACCAATGTCATTCAAGATGCATGGCGTCGAGGCCAGTCCATCACCATTCATGGCTGGTGCTATGGCCTGAAGGACGGCCTGGTCAAAGACCTCGGTGTGAGCATGAGCCAGCCCGACGAGGTGATGAATGTCTTTCGAGACGCCATCAAGCGATACCCCAGAGGCCAGTAAGACTCCAGTCTTGGCCGCCCGCTGAAATTTCAAACTCAACCTGCTTCAAGAGGACCTCATCATGCAAGATCCCATCGTCATCGTCAGTGCGGCAAGAACCCCTATGGGTAGCTTCCAAGGCGATTTCTCCAGTCTGGCCGCGCACGACCTTGGTGGCGTGGCCATCAAAGCGGCCGTTGATCGCGCTGGCATTTCACCCGATCTCGTCACCGAAGTGCTGTTTGGCAATTGCTTGATGGCCGGACAAGGTCAAGCCCCTGCACGGCAAGCCGCCTTCAAAGGGGGCTTGCCCAAAAGCGCAGGCGCGGTGACCTTGTCCAAGATGTGCGGCTCGGGCATGCGCGCAGCCATGTTCGCCCACGATATGCTGGTGGCGGGCACACACGATGTGCTGGTCGCAGGCGGCATGGAAAGCATGACCAACGCGCCTTACCTCATGCTCAAAGGGCGTGGTGGTTACCGCATTGGCCACGACCGCTTGTTTGATCACATGATGCTGGATGGCCTTGAAGATGCCTACCAAGCTGGCCGCAGCATGGGTACCTTTGGCGAGGACTGTGCGGCCAAGTACAACTTCACGCGCGAGCAACAAGACGCATTCGCCATGGCCAGTGTCCAGCGCGCACAAAACGCCACCACCTCGGGTGCATTTGCCGCAGAGATCGCGCCTGTGACGGTCAAGACCCGCGCAGGCGACACATTGATCGCCACCGATGAAGGTCCCGGCAAGATCAAGATCGACAAAATCCCCACGCTCAAACCCGCCTTCAAAAAAGACGGAACCATCACGGCAGCGGCCAGCTCGTCGATCAACGATGGCGCAGCAGCCTTGGTGATGATGCGCGAGAGCACCGCCAAGAAATCAGGATGCCAGCCCATTGCTCGCATCGTCAGCCACGCCACGCACGCTCAAGAACCCGAGTGGTTCTCAACAGCGCCTGTAGGGGCCAGTCAAAAAGCCCTGGCCAAAGCGGGCTGGCAAGTTGGCGATGTCGATCTGTGGGAGATCAACGAGGCTTTTGCTGTGGTTCCCATGGCGCTCATGAAAGAACTGAACGTGCCGCACGACAAGGTCAACGTCAACGGTGGCGCTTGCGCACTGGGTCATCCTATTGGTGCTTCGGGGGCTCGCATCATGGTGACGCTCATTCATGCGCTCAAGGCGCGTGGCCTCAAAAAAGGCCTGGCCACCTTGTGCATTGGCGGTGGTGAAGGCACCGCCCTGGCCCTCGAACTGGTGTAAGGCACGCGAGTCCGAGTTCTCCCTCAAGGAGCCATACCATGAGCACCGTCCTCCTCATTGGCGCATCACGCGGCATTGGTTTTGAGCTGTCCAAGTCGTTTCTTGACCAAGGCTGGCGAGTCATCGCCACGGCCAGAACCGAAGAAGCGCTGGCGCGTTTGCGCGAAACCGGTTGTGAGGCCCTGCGCTTGGATGTGGCTGATGCCGCCAGCAATTCCAGTTTGGCCTGGATGCTGGACGGTGAAAAAATTCAGCTGGCTGTGTATGTGGCCGGTGTCATGGACCGAGGCGATGCGCCTGACCCCCCCACGCAATCGGCCTTCGATCACGTCATGCACACCAATGTGTTGGGTGCCATGCAGGTGATGGGCCAAATCCTTCCCATGGTGGAGTCGGCTCAAGGCGTGGTGGCTTGTGTGAGTTCGGTCATGGGCAGCCTCGAAGAGACCCGCAGCCCGACGGCTTGGCTTTACCGCGTGAGCAAAGCCGCCTTGAACATGGTGGTGCGCTGTGCCCAGGCCTCGACCCAGCTAGCCACCGTGCTGGCCTTGCATCCCGGTTGGGTGCAAACCGACATGGGCGGTCCTCAGGCCCCATTGACCCCTGAAGCGAGTGCAAAAAGCCTTTGCACCACTTTGATCCGTTTGGTTCAACAACCTAGACCTCAAGACAGAGGCGCTTTTTACAACCACGACGGGAACCCCATTGCATGGTGACGCACACCAAGGAGACCTCATGCTGCTGACCCCCGACCAAGAAATGATTCGCGATTCGGTTCGCGACTTCGCACAAGCCGAACTTTGGCCCCATGCGGCTGAATGGGACAAGACCCACCACTTTCCCAAAGAGGCCCACAAGGGTTTGGCAGCTTTGGGGGCGTATGGCATTTGTGTGCCCGAATCGTTTGGGGGTGCTGGCTTGGACTACCTCACCCTGGCTTTGGTTCTGGAAGAAATTGCGGCCGGAGACGGCGGCGTGAGCACCACCATCAGCGTGACCAACTGCCCGGTCAACGCCATCCTCATGCGTTATGGCAACGAGGCTCAGAAAAAACAATGGCTTATCCCTTTGGCGCAGGGCAACTTGCTGGGCGCTTTTTGTTTGACCGAGCCCCATGTTGGGTCTGATGCGTCGGCCTTGAGGACCACGGCGGTGAAAGAGGGCAACGACTACATCATCAACGGCGTGAAGCAATTCATCACCAGCGGCAAGCATGGTGATGTGGCCATCGTGATTGCGGTCACCGACAAGGGAGCCGGCAAAAAAGGCATGAGTGCTTTTCTCGTGCCCACCTCTGCACAGGGTTATGTGGTGGCGCGTCTTGAAGACAAACTGGGCCAGCACAGCAGCGACACGGCGCAGATCAACTTCGACAACTGCCGCATACCCGCCGATAACCTGATTGGCCAAGAAGGCGAGGGCTACAAGATTGCCCTTTCTGCATTGGAGGGTGGGCGCATCGGCATCGCCGCCCAAAGCATAGGCATGGCCCGCAGTGCCCTCGATGTCGCCTTGGCGTATGCCAAAGAGAGAACCAGCTTTGGGACATCGATCTTCAACCACCAAGCTGTCGGCTTTCGATTGGCCGAGTGCGCCACCCGATTGGAAGCGGCGCGCCAACTCACTTGGCATGCGGCCAGCTTGCGCGACGCAGGGCTGCCTTGCCTCAAAGAAGCTGCGATGGCCAAACTTTTTGCAAGCGAGACCGCTGAAGCCATTTGTTCGGCCGCCATTCAGACCTTGGGCGGATACGGTGTGGTGAGCGACTTCCCGGTGGAGCGCATTTACCGCGACGTTCGCGTGTGCCAAATTTACGAAGGCACATCCGATGTTCAGAAGATCATCATTCAACGGGCCCTGGCTTGAACCCACTCAGCCGCGTTCGCGATAAGTGGGCATGCGCAGCTTGAAGGTAAG
>JBEAMY010000224.1:0-5789 GCA_041165725.1 Pseudomonadota bacterium | reverse complement strand
GATGTTGAATTTGAGGGTTTTGCCCTCCACCTGCGCGAGCCCCGAGGGCCAAGCGCTCACTGTGGAAGCGTCGACCGAATAAGTGGCGCGCGACACATCGACCGACAAGACCTCGTTGTTCGCTGCGGCCGCCAAGTCGGGGTCGCTGGCGTTTTTCAGTAAATCGAAACTCACCCAGCCCTGGGCATCGCCGCCCGAATCTTCGGTCAGTGATTCGGAAATGGCCTGCGTGACGGTGGGGGCTTCGTTGAGGTTGGTGACCCTGACGGTGAAATTTTGCGTGATCCCATTGCCCACCTCATCGTAGGCAGTCAGCGTGATGGTGTAGGTGGACTTGGCCTCGAAATCGGTGACGCCTCGGAAGATCAGTTTCGAATGCGTGGCATCGGCCCAGCTGAAATGCTGTAAATCGTCGCCGCTCAAACCGTCCCAGAACTTCACGGCCCTGGCTTGGCCCTGCACCGTGCCCGTATCGGCGGTGGGCAAGGTGATGGTCAAGACCGTTTCCTGATCCGGGTTGCCTTCCTGAACCGAGCTCAATTCGGGCTTGAGCACCGGTGGCTGGGTGTCCACCACCACGGTGGTGCCCGTGTACTCCAGATGGCTGGTGGCATAGGCTATCAGATCCTTGACTTTCACCTTGGGCAAATACACACCGTCGGGTAGATCGTAGAAAGTGACTTCAAACCATCCGGGCACGGTTTTGCTTTCGGTGGCCTTGAACTCTTGATTGTTGATGGTGACCAACACCTCGGCACCTGCTATGGTTTTCACCACATAGGTGAATTCTCTGAACTTGGTCTTGTTGTCGGTCAGGGAAACGGCGTTTGCAATCTCATGCCCTTGTGCGTCCAGACTTTCGGTCCATCCGGTATCGTCTTTGGGCAATAAAAAGGTCACCGGCTGCCCCACTAAAGTGAAGCCCGAACCCGTCTGGTTGTTGCTCACATTGCCGAATTGGTCCGTCAGACTGACCTTTACCGAGTAGGTTCCTGGCGCCAATGCCTCGCTGAGCGACAGGGTGTAGGTGTACACCTTTGGGCGATTGGCGCTGGCCTTGAGCTTGAAAGTTTGTTCAATGCCCTTCTCATCAATGAGGGTCACGGTGACGTCAACCAAACCTTCCTCTGACACCACCTCATAAGTGGGGATTCGGGTCCCCGTGGAACCGAGCAGGCCCGAGGACTCGACTATGGGCGATACCGAGCCCACTTTCAAGATCACTTGGTTGGATGCGGTCGTGACGTTGCCCACCACCGATTTGTATTCCACTGTGATGAGCTTGTCGGCGTCGTCTTTAATCGCATCTAAATCGCCGTTGAGGGTGAGCACCCATTGTTTGTTTGACGTGTTGGCATTGGGGGAGGAGGTGGCTGTCGTGGAGAGCCTCAAATCGGCGAGAGTGATGCCAAATGTTTTTGCAGCCACACCATCGAAAGTCAGGTTGTCCAAAATGGTCTGCGCCTTGACAGCGTCCCTGAAGTTGAGCAACAAGGTGTTGGTGCGCCCTTTTTTGATCCATTTGACGCTGCTGTCGAACAAGATGGAAGCCAGACCGACCGAGCTGACGGTGCCTTCGACCCCAGTGAAGATTTTGCTGATGAAATCGCGTGCAGCCAGTGCCGAGTAATTGCCGCTTTCCACCATGTTGTCCATGGCCAGCAAAGCCCCCCTGGAGATGAGGGTGACCACTGCAGGCGAGGTGTCACCTGATTTGATGCTCCTGAGGTTCGCGCTCATCTCTGCGAGGGTCTTGCTGAATGAGCCCCCCGCCGTGGCGTCGTAGCCCGAGAGGGCCGCCAAGACCTGGGCATAGGCCAAGGCCTCGATACCGCTGGGCGCCGTGGTGTCGTTCAGGGCCGAAAGCCCCACCAACCCGGTGAGGTCGATGGCCTTGCCATCTCCATCCACCAAACCCAAGGCTTTGGCCACTTTGGCATTGCCTTGGGTCACTTTTTCTTCGGTCAATTCGGTCAGGCTGGAATTTCCACCCAGAGGGTGGTAAAGCCAGTCCACAACCAACTCAGTCACGGGCGTCACATTGATGGTGTTGAGCGCATCGGCCTTGAGCACGGCAATGGCCCTCACCGGGACATCCAGGTTCTTGCTCAGACCGGTGGCCTCATCGCGATAGCCCAAACCGTCGCTGGTGCTGAAGTCCGTGATGGTGATTTCCACCGGGCCGGTGTAATTGGTTTGAAGGGTGAGTGAAAACTGGCCGTCGACCGACTCGGTGGTGCCTTGGGCCAAGGTCTCGCCCGTGGTGCTTCTGATCACGTAGTTGAGTTTGGAATTGACCTCGCCCAGCACGACGTTCAACAGGGCCTTGACCAACTTGGTTTCCGTCGTGGGGTCGGCGGTGCTGCCTCCAGTGGCCGCTTGGGTGATGTAGTTGGTCACATTGCCCTCGCCCCCCCCGCCGCCGCCCGCGGCCCCCAATGCCCCCAAAGCCCCCCATGCGGGGTTGATGTTGGCAAAAAAGCCGGACGACGACGTGGCCACCGAAGCGGGCGTGGCCGCCACGGTTTCCACGGCGGGTTCGGGCGCAGGTGCTTTGGCAGCCTGACCCTCTGCCGTGCTGGCGGTCGAGCTTCCATCTGCCGCGGCTCGCTCCGGGTTGATGGGGTCTTGACCGGCGTTCGGGTCTTGGCCGAGCGCCTTGGCCTGCTGAACGGTTTTGCCGGCTTCTTCGCCCTGTGGCTTGGGTGCCTGAGGCTTGGCCTCGTCGGACGCTTGCACCGCACCCGCATCGCGGCCAGTCAGGCGCGCCACCGCGTCCATGTCGAAGGCTTCGGCGTTTTGCAGGATTTGCTGCCCCCGAATCGGCCCATCGGTGAAGACCAAACTGAAATTGGGATGCATCATCGTGCGCAAGGCCCCATCGCGAACGATGAGCTTTTGCCCCGATCGGGTGGTGATCACGAAATCGGTGTCCACCACTTCGATTTTCCTGACCTCTTGGCGGCTGAGGCTCAGGGCCTCTTGGCGCAAGGCGTCCAGCTTTTTGCTGGCTTGCTGGGCTGAAGGGTTTTGAGCTTGGGTGGTGCTTGTCATGTGGGGTACTCCTTGATGGCCATCACAGCTTGCGTTGCAACGCGTCTGACTTGAGCGTGTGAATCAAGTCCGTCAGCAGCATCTCTAACAATTCCTGGTGTTTGTTGAGCACATCGATTTGATGCGCCCACCTCTGCGGGTCCACGGCCTCCTCGGCGGTTTGTTCCAGCATGGCTTGGGTGTTGATCCGGTCCTGGTCGCGCAAGACATCGCGCACACTGGCCAAGGCTTGCTCGCCCGACTTGCGCACCGAATACACCACCAGGCCCAGCAGCAAACTGCCCATCAGGCCATAGAGAGAGGCGACGAAGGCGGTGGCCATGCCCTTCATGGGCTCTTGCAACTTGACCAACATGCCCGAGAACAAGGCCATGGGGTCGCTGCCCGCGCCCCCCACGTTGCCGCCCATCAGGGCCGAGAAGACCCCCGCGAGGTCGGCCAGCGCGGCCAGCAAACCCACAAACGTGCCCACCAAGCCAATGCCGATGAGTGAGCCGCCCAGGTAGGTGGGCAGGTTGAGGCGGGCAAACAGGTGATCCTCGCAAGCGAGCAGATCGTTTTCCACCCATTCGCGATGCTCGCCTGGGTGCTTGCCCATGGGGGTCATGCTCAGGGTCAGCGTGGTTTTGAAGTCGCAGTCGTCCAAGGCCTCGATGGCGGCGCGGCGCTCTGGCGGCGACATGCGAAGCAGGCTTTGCGCCATTTGGTCATCGCGCAGGTACCGGCTCAGGGTCTGACCCGCCAAGACCGCGGCGGCCAAACCCACGCCAAAGATGGTGTAGACCAATTCGGGGTGAGGGGTCGAGGCAATGGACTGGCGCACCGCGTGCTGAAACACCGTGGTGGCGGCAACGACCACCGCGATCAAGGGCCAAAACGCCCTGAGCCAAGGGTCCAGGGCGCGGCCAATGGCCCGCATGCCCGCTGGCCCACTCGACAACTGGTTGCCCAGCCAGATCAGGTCTGAACCGAGTTGCCGCGATTGACTCACGGTGAACCTGAACGCGAACACCACGACGCCCACCAGCGCCTGCATCAGGCTTTTGAGCACGCCCCACGCCATGCAGCAAACGGCCCAGAGTGCGCGGGCCACCCAGCGGGTCAGCCCCGTCGCGCAATGCTTGAGCGCGCGCCTCCACCATGAGGCGGGGGCAAGGGTTTGAATGGGGCCCAAGTCCATTGCGGCGGACGGGATCAACGCGTTGGGACGACGAGATTGACTCATGACTTCACTCCTTTTGAGCCCAAATGAACAAGGGGGCCACTTCTTTTTCAACGGTTCCGCCTTCGACCAAGCGGGTCTGAATGTGTTCGGGTTTGACCCCCAATCGCAACAGCCATTCGCGCATCTGAATCACCCGCAGGTAATCCTGCCGTTGTCGTTGTGGGTCGGTGTCGGTGTTGGTCCAGATCGAAACGGGGCCTTTGGCCTGGGCCAGGTTCAAGGCCGATTCGAGTTGCTGGAACCAAGCGGGCGTTGCCGCCTGGTTCATCAACCAGGCATTGCCGGGCGTGCCCACGCTGATCAACCAGCCCCCTTGCGCCTCGCGCGAATCGATCACGGCCAGCCCATTCGGGGAGGCCGCATGGCGGGTTGAGGCCTGAACCGTGAGCTTTTCTGGGGCGATTCCCGTCAAGGTTCGGACTGGGCGTTGAGTCAGCGCAGGCTGGGGCGTTTTGGCCTGGGCCCGAGCTGGCGCAGTTTGCTGGCTTTGCTGGCTTTGCTGGCTTTGCTGGTTTTGCCCCACTTTCTGGCCCAGCACAAAGGCCGCCAGCGTGAGGATGGCCAGCAAAAACAGCAGGTTCAAGACCACGTTCACCAGCGCGTCCACGTAGCCGGGCCAATAGCCTTCGTCATCGCCGTGCCCGCGGTGGCTGCGCCGCGCCCGGATGACGCTACTCATGGGAGCCCCCCACCTTGGCTGGCGGTTGAGGCGAGGCCATCACCCACACCTCGTGTTCGCCTTGAAAGGGGCCCGACACGGGCAAGACCTTCATCTCGATGTCCCTGGGGTCCACGCCACGGTCGATGAGCTGGTTGCGCAGCAGTTGCAAGCGAAAGTAACTGCGGCGCAGGCCCACGTCGTCGTGGGGTTGGTGATGGGCCATCAATCGCCACTGCACCGCCCCATCGCGTTGCCAGCGCTGAACGAGCTCGAGCAGCCGGTGCTGGCTCTGTCCGTCCAGCTCCACCTGACGAACCGGAAAGACCAAGACCATTGGCTTGAATGCACCGGGCCAGCTGTGGCCCACCGAAGCGGCACCCCTGGGTTCTGTTGCCGCGCGCGGTGGCTGCGCAGGGGCATGGCTGGCCTGAGCCTCGGCGGGGGGCGCGCTCACCACCGGGGCGGTTTGCTGCCCGCCCAGGATGCCCAGCAAATACACCACCGTGGCGACCACCGACGAAACGAACAACAGGCTTTGAACCAGGCCAGCCACGGCGGCGACGTAGCCTGGCCAGACCCCCCCGCTCACCGCATGCGCAGACTTTCTCGACATGACGACTCCTTGACAGGACGGTCATGCCGGCCCAGCACCACAGGGCTGGGCCAGCGTCACCGTCAGGTTCCCATGACGGTGTTGATGGCCTCTTTGAGGTGGTCTTGGGTCCAATTTGACTCGGAGGCAAAGTAGTTGTTTTGGACGGCAAGGTCCTCAATCGAGTTGAGGTATTCGGCCAGCCTGGAGGCCTGAAGGTCATCTCTTTGGGTCAAGGTTTTAAGGCTTGCCAGCAA
>JBEAMY010000223.1:0-4841 GCA_041165725.1 Pseudomonadota bacterium | reverse complement strand
CCCACCACATTGGTGCCGCGCTTCATGCCTTTGGCTTCCTCCGCACCGATGTTGGCGATGTCCACCTCATTGAACCAGTTGACCGAAATCAACTTGTCCATGGGCACGCCATTGCGCTTCATTTCCTTGGCAGCCACCACGTGCATGGCCGACAAGTTCCAGGTGATCACCCAATCGGGATTGAAGCGGCGGATTTGGGTCCACACTGCAGCCTGATCACGGCCGGGCATGGGGTTGGGGAAGAGTTGCAGGTTGAAGCCTTCCTTGGCGGCCAAGGTCTTCAAAATGGGAATCGGCTCCTGACCAAAGGCGTAGTCGGGATAGATGAAGGCCACTTTGACGTCTTTGAGGCTGCCCTTTTGCTGGTTTTTGATGTACTGCACGTTGTTGGCCATCTGACCCCAATAGGTCGGGCCAATGGGGAAGACCCATTTAAAGACGTCGCCATCGACCGCATCGCCACGGCCCACAAAGGACTGAAGCAGGATGTTTTTGTCTTCCATCGCGCGCGGCAACACAGCACGGGACACGGGCGTGGAGAGCGTGTCGAAAATCATCACGCCTTCACGCTTGAGTTTTTCGTAGCACTCAATGCCACGCTGGGGCTCATTGCCATGGTCTTGGACCAGCAACTCGATTTTTTGGCCTTCCAAGCCACCGCGCATGTTGAGCAAGGCGGCGTAGTCTTTGGCGGCTTGAACCACCTGAGGGGTCACAAAGGTGTAGGCCTTACTCAAGTCGTAGCAAATGCCGAATTTGACTTGAGCCTGGGCCACTTGTGTGGCCAGACCCATGGCCAGTCCCGCGAGGGCCAGCAGGGTTTTGTTTGTTCGCATCAATGTCTCCTTGGTGTGGTTGGTGGTGGTGAAAGTGACTGCATCAACTCAGCCAACGCTTGCGGCGCCGGTAGTGTTTGATGTCGCGGAAATCCTTGCCCTCGGCCCCACCCAGGTAGAACTCCTGGATGTCGGGGTTGCGCTTCATGGCCTCTGCGGTGTCGTGCATCACGATGCGACCGTTTTCAATCAGGTAGCCGTGTGAAACCACCTCCAGGGCAGCGATGGCGTTTTGTTCGACCAGCAGCACAGACAGGCCTTCTTGCTGATTGATCCGTTTGACGATGTCAAAAATTTCGGCCACCAAAAAGGGCGCAAGGCCCAGGCTGGGTTCGTCCAGCATGAGCAAGCGAGGCTGGGTCATCAAGGCACGGCCAATGGCCAGCATTTGCTGTTCGCCACCGGAGAGGTAACCCGAGAGGGCTCCGGCGCGTTGGGCCAATCTGGGGAAATAGCTGTAGACCATTTCCCGGTTGCGGTTCATGTCGGCGCGACTGCCACGAACGGCAGAGGCCGCCACCAGGTTTTCGTCAGGGGTGAGGTGCTCGAACACGCGACGCCCCTCTAACACTTGTGCGATGCCCAACTTAACCCTTTGTTGGGGGGCGAAGTGGTCAATGGCTTGGCCCATGAACTGAACATCGCCGCGAGTGACTTCGCCGCGTTCAGCCTTGAGCAATCCGCTGATGGATTTGAGCAAGGTGCTTTTGCCCGCTCCATTGGCACCGAGCAAAGCCACCATGGCGCCAGAGGGCACTTGCAAGGATGCGCCCTTGATCGCCAGCGCCACTCGGTCGTAGATGACCTCGATGTTGTTGACGTTGAGGGTGGGCGGTGTGGAGGAAGTGGGGTTCATGGTGGTGGCCTCACTTGCGGTGGTAGCCAAACGGCCACAGCATCAGGTAGTTGCGCACATTCGCATAAAGCTTGCCCAACCCCATGGGCTCGACGATCAGAAAACCAATGATGAGTGCGCCATAAATCACGTTGGGAATGTGGGCCAGGGTTTCATCGCCCAGAGACCATCCCATCAGCATCGACAGGCCGGCAATGAAGGCATTGATCTGGCTGGGCATGAGCAGGATGAAGGCTGCTCCCAGATAGCTGCCAATGATGCTGCCAAGACCTCCCACGATCACCATGGCCAGGGCCTGGATGGAGACGCGAATCGAGAACTGCTCAGCCGTCACCGCATGGTAGAAAGTGAAGATCAAGAGGGCACCACTCACGCCGCCAATGAAGGATGAGGTCGCAAAGGCCACCAACTTGTAATAGAAGCTGCGCACCCCAATCACGGCGGCTGCAAAGTCTTTCTCGCGCACGGCCACCAAGGCACGGCCCAGCCCCGTGCGCTTGAGGTTGAGCATGAAAGAGGTGACCATCAAACACCAAACCAAGGCCACGTAATAAACGCCGGTGTCTGAGGTGATGGCCTGTCCCAGCAGCTTGAGTGGTGGGGCTTGCAAGGTCGCCGAGACACCGCCGCTGATGGCGTCAACGTGGGAGATCACCCAATCCACAATGAACTGCAACGCCAGCGTGCTCAGGGCCAAGTAAAGCCCTTTGACCCGCAATGCAGCAAAGGCAAAAACCACACCGATCAAGGTGGACATGCAGCCCCCCAAGATCACCGAGATTTCCCAAGGAATGCCGGCGCGAGCAGCATGAACTGCGGTGTAAGCACCGATGCCGATGACGGCGGCATAGCCAAAGTGGAATTGCCCAGCAAAACCCAGAATCAGGTTCAAGCCCAGTGCGGCGGCGGTCCAGACCAGCCACGGCACCAGATAGCTGCTCAAGGCCAGCGAGCTGAAGACAAAGGGCGCCACCAAGGCCAGGGCGAACATGGTCCAGACCAAGTAGCGGTCTGTGGGGACCGGGAAGAGTCGTCGGTCGTCGGCATATGAGGTGTGGTAGACACCGGCTTGTCGGTAAAACATGGCTAGAGTCTTTCGATGTCGTGGCGACCAAAGAGGCCGTGAGGTCGGATCATGATGGTGACAATGAGCACAATGGCGGTGACCAATTCGCGCGTGCCGCCACCCAGCAAGGGGTCAAGAACGCCAGAGGCCACACTTTCAAGCGCACCCAAAAAGAGTCCGGCCAGCACAGCACCGCCCAAACTGTCCATGCCACCCAGCACCGCCACGGTGAGGGCTTTGAGCAGCAACAAAGAGAGGGATTGGTCCACACTTTGGATGGACCCCCACATCACACCCGCAATCGTTGCGACCACAGCCGACAAGGCCCATGACAAGGCCACGCCGCCTTCGACCGAAATGCCCACTGACCATGAAGCGGTGTAGTCGTCCGAAATGGCCCTGAGCACCACGCCACGCCGTGTTCTGAAAAACAGCATGAAGCCCACGAACAGCAGCAACGAGATGAGTGCACCATAGGCATAGGCCCGGTTGATCAGCAATGGGCCCAGGAACATGGGGTCGTCGCTGATGCCCAAGCGCAGAGGCCGGCCACTTCCACCCCAAACCGTCATGGTCATGGCCTCGATGAAAATTTCCAGTCCCAGGGTCATCATGAGGATCATCACAATCGGACGGCCCGCCATGGGGCGCAATGCCATGCGCTCTATGCCCACGCCCAACAGGGCCATGGTCACGCAGGCCAGGGGAATTGCAGCCCACATGGGCCAGCCCAAGGTGGTGGCAAAAAACAAAACCACATAGGCCCCGATCATGGTCAAAGCGCCCTGCGACAAATTCGGCACTGAAGATGACTTGTAGATCAACACCACGCCCATGGCGATGAGGGCATACATCAGCCCGGCGAGTGCGCCGTTGAGGCCGAGTTCAAGCAGGTACATCAGGTCCATCAGCCCAGCCTCCGGATGTGCAGTTCGCGTTCCATCACGCCTTCCTCACCGTTTTCATAAACGATTCGGGCCTTCATGACCACTGAGCCTGCCTGGCTGTACAATGCAGAAATCACGGGTGCGTATCGATCCTCAATGACATTGCGCCTGAGCTTGCGGGTGCGGGTGATCTCGCCATCGTCAGGGTCAAATTCTTTGTGCAAGCTCACGAACTGGCGCAATTGCAAGGGCTGAGGTAGCGATTGGTTGACCTTTTCCACCGCATGACGCAAGAGGTCAATCACTTCAGGCTTTTGCGACAAGTCGGCATACGACATGTAGGCAATCCCTCTCAACTCAGCCCAATGCCCCACCGACTCCATGTCGATGCAAATCATGGCCGACAAGGTGTCGCGGCCCGCACCCAGCACGGCCACGTCTTTGATGTAGGGGCTGAACTTGAGGCGGTTTTCGATGTAGTTGGGGATGTAACGCTCACCTTGGGCGGTATGAACCACTTCAGACAAACGACCCAGTACCACCAACTGACCATCGGGCTCCAGATACCCGGCGTCGCCCGTGTGCAACCAACCGTCCTTGAGGGCGGAAGCGGTGGCTTCGGCTTGCAAGTGATAGCCCTGAAAAACACTGCCCGACTGGATCAGGATTTCGCCGCTGTCGTGGATGCGAACGGTCACGCCGGGCAAAGGCCTGCCCACGGTGTGTAGCCTCACCTCGTTGACGTCTTGCATGGCATTGAAAGCGCTGGTCTCGGTCTGTCCGTAGAGTTGCCTGAGCTTGACGCCAAGCGCGCGGTAAAAAACGAAGGTGTCTTCACCGATGGCCTCACCGCCTGTGAAGGCATGTTGAACCTGGGACAAGCCGAGTTGATCTTTGATGGGGCGGCAGATCAGCCAGTCGGCCAGCCATCGCTCCAACCCGTCCAACCAATGGCTGGGTTCGCCTTGGAGGGCGCGACGCTCGCGTGCGATGGCTTTGTCCATGAGGCTACGGTAGAGCCAACGCTTGAGCGGTGTAGAATCTTCCATGCGCACCTGAACGCGGGTGAGCAAGTTGTCCCAGCTGCGCGGTGCGGCCAGGTAGTAAGTGGGGGCCACTTCGCGCAAATTGTGCAAGGTGGTTTCGCCACTTTCGGGGATGTGGATGGCAAAGCGCAAGGCAATGCCTGCTCCCAT
>JBEAMY010000222.1:0-3501 GCA_041165725.1 Pseudomonadota bacterium | reverse complement strand
CTGGCCACGCTGGCTTTCCTTTTGCGACACCATGATGGAGCCAGAGTAAACAGGGCCAAACACAGCAAATGCACCGTTGTCCACGGCCTTTTGGGTCAAGCCCTTGGCCACGCCAGGGTTGGTTTGTGTGTCTTCGGTGGTGTATTCGATCTTGCGGCCCTTGATGCCACCTGCAGCATTGATTTCTTTGATGGCCATCTCAACGCCGTCTTTGAACATCACGCCTGACGTGGTACCAGGACCCGAGAGTTCGACGATGTTGGCGATCTTGATGGTTTGGGCTTGAGCCGACAAAGCCACGGTCGTCAAGGCAGCGACGGCCAGGGTCTTCATGCTGAAAGATTTGATCATTGATGTCTCCAAGGGACGATCCACCTGAGGCGGGGTTGGTAAGAGCATGGGCTTGAGTGTGCCCACACCATGACTGTAGCCGTCCGAACCCTTTGTTGCGCAATGCCGTCATGAAAAATGTGCGATGATCGATCACATCCGTTCAATGATCGAACGCAATCAGGGTTAAACAGGATGAACACCGAACGCATCAAAGCACCGGAATCTGCACCTAAACCGATGCCTCTGCTCAAGCGCGATTGGATCGCAGGCATAGAGCGAGGTTTCAGTGTGATCGAGTGTTTTGATGAAACCCATCCCAGGCTCACGGCCCAGCAAGTGGGCGAACTGAGTGGTCTGACTCGAACTGCAGCAAGGCGCTATTTGCTCACCTTGGCCAGCCTAGGCTATGTGGCCAGCGATGGCAAAACGTTTTGGCTCACGCCCCGTGTGCTCAGACTGGGACAACACTACCTGGAATCGGCTCGGTTGCCCCGCATTGCTCAACCCTATTTGCAGCGCCTCTACACGCAGACGGGTGAAATTGCCATGCTCAGCGTGCTCGATGGGCTTGACTGCGTTTACATCGCCAGGAACGGTACCAATCGCGCCATGAACTCAGGCTTTGTATTGGGTTCACGCGTACCGGGTTACACCACCTCGGCTGGCATGCTGTTGTTGGCCCACCGCAGCATTGAGCAGATTGATGACTGGTTGGCCAACACGCCACTGCCCGCATTCACCGAATTCACCATCACCGACCCCAATTTGATGCGTCGCACTTTGATGCAAATTCGACAGCAAGGCTGGTCGATCTCCGAGCAGCAATTCGACATTGGATTTCGAGGCGTGGCTTTCCCGCTCAGAGACCACAAGGGAGACATGCTGGGTGCACTCAGCCTGAACATGAGCATGCAAGGTGAATCGTCAGAAGCGGTGGCGGCTCGCGTCCTGCCCGCACTGCGTGAAACCGCACAAGCGATGCGCAATTTGCTCTGAGTGACCAGCAAGCGAAGCGCTGAGCGCAATCACTTTTTCAGGTCGTCGAGTTGACCGCTGATGTGGGACACGCTTTTTCTGATTGCAGCCACCCGGCTCTTGAAAGCCTCTGGGTCTTGCGTGAGGTGAACGTGGGCCAAAGGGTTTTTCTGTGCGATGGCAGCAGCGTGTGAAGCATGTCCCTCTTGAGAAGCGTGAACGCCCGGATGCGATGCGTCAGAAGAATTCAGATGCACATCATGAGCATGCACCCCATCGTTTTCAAATCGCGCCCGATTGTCTTTGATCGCACCGTCCGTAACGGCCTCATGGTGGTCCACAATGCTTGAATCGGGAACAGCTTCTTTGTGATCGGTGATTTTGGAATCTGGAACAGCTTCCTTGTGGTCATCGGTGGAGGTATCGGGCAGCGCCTCGTTGTGATCTTGGATGGCCTCTTTAGGAATACCCAGCGATCGGTCAGGTGTTGGTGCAGTGCCAGGCAAGGCTTGTCGGTTGTCTTTCAAGCCATCTTGCTGTGGCAATGCCGCACGATTAGCGGTCTGTTTTTGATCTGGCAAGGCTTCTCTGTGGTCTTCGATGCCTTGCTCATCCACCTTCACCCGTTGGTCGGCCACTGGGGTCTGACCGGGAATCTTGGCGCGGTTATCGGCGTTCAGATCCAAATTGGCATTCTGAAGATTTTTAGAGGGGTCTTGTTCTGGGCCCAACACCGCACGGCGTTCCGCTTCCTGGGGCAATTCCACCACTTCAATGCGATCAGTGGGATCGGCCTCACCCGCCTCGACCCAGGATTTGGAGCTGCTGGCATTGAGCGAGCCTGCCTCCACCTTGACCTGATGAGGTGCATCGCTTCGAATGATGGTACTGACGGGTTTGGTGCTCATCGCGAAAGAATCAACAAGGTATCACAACACTTCAAAAACTTGGTAGATGGGGCCGCTGGCCTCTCGACGGCCAGTTGCCACAGCCACAATGCCGTTGAGCCATGCGTAACGGTCATCACTGGTTTCAAAAATCGGTGTCATTCGGAAATAGTAAAGCGACGGATCGACCGCCTCACCCGCATTGAGGCGTTTCATCACCTCTGCAGGACCATGCCGCAAACCCCGATAAGACATATAGATCGACGCACCGTCGTGAGTCTTGAGAGTCAGGCGCACATCGAGCACCAAAACTTGGTCGGGCCTGAGCAGCAACCAGTCGCCACCAGGAGATGCCGATACCTCTCCATGCAAGCGCTCGCCGGCAAAAGTGCCACCCGTCACCGTGGCAATCTTGCGGTGACCATTGGGGGTCTGACCCAAATCTTCGATGTGGGGTACGGCGAGCCTGAGCTCAAACAGAGGGCGGGTTTGAATCATCATGGGTCCTTTTCAATCCAGCCGAAATCATGGCACAAAGTCGACACGCTCAGACTGACATGGCCGTTATCCTCTTGCGGCTAGGAGGACTTTTCAATGACACAGATGCTGGCTGGCAAGGTGGCCTTGGTGAGCGGTGCCCGCAGAGGCATAGGCTTGGCCATCGCCCAAATTTTTTTGGCGCAGGGTGCGCGTGTGGTGGCCCTGGCCTCTGATCCGAAATCCCTTAAGGGCATGCACGAGGCGCTGGGCGGTGACGAGCGGGTTTTGCCCTTGGCCCTGGACGTGCGCGATGAGCAGGCCTGCCAAGTCGTGGCTAGCCAGGCCATGGCACACATGGGCCGAGTCGACATCTTGGTGAACAACGCTGGGATCTACCGATCCAAATCGTTCATGGATCACAGCACACAGGATTTCCGTGACCTCATGGAGGTCAACCTCTTTGGCGTGCTTCACCTCACTCAGGCCCTGCTGCCCCACATGATTCAGCAGCGTTGGGGGCGAATCATCAATGTGGCCTCTACAGCTGGCAAATGGGGATCGCGCTTGCAAAGTGCCTACAACACCAGCAAGCATGCGGTGGTGGGCCTCACCCGGTGCGTCGCGCTTGAGGTCGCTCAGACTGGCGTCACTGTCAATGCCATCTGTCCCGGCTTTGTTCAAACCGACATGGTCGAAGAACTCAAGGCACAAACTGCTGCCGCCTCGGGCGATCCCGAGGCCTTGATCAAAAATGTGCTTGCCCGCGTTCCCATGAACCGCATCCTTCAACCCGAAGAGGTGGCCAGCCTGGCGCTCTATCTCGCCA
>JBEAMY010000221.1:0-5480 GCA_041165725.1 Pseudomonadota bacterium | reverse complement strand
ATATCCATGGACGGGTGGAATTTCTAACTTGCATACAGGGCCACTGAGTGGATCACTAGAATTTGACGATTCTATCGATCAGCCCTTATCCACACGCACTCCACCCATGAATAAGCCATTGACCTACAAAGCAGCAGGCGTTGACATCGAGGCAGGTGACGCGCTGGTTGAGCGCATCAAACCCCTGGCCCGCAAAACCTTGCGCGAGGGCGTATTGGCTGGCATCGGCGGATTTGGGGCTTTGTTCGAAGTCCCCAAAGGCTATGCCGAACCCGTTTTGGTGTCAGGCACCGATGGCGTAGGCACCAAACTCAAGCTGGCCTTTGAATGGAACCTGCATGACGGCGTCGGTATCGATCTGGTGGCGATGAGCGTCAACGATGTGCTGGTCCAGGGTGCTGAGCCCTTGTTTTTTCTGGACTACTTTGCCTGCGGCAAGCTCGATGTAACTGTCGCAGAGCGCGTCATCGCTGGCATCGCCAAGGGTTGCGAGATCAGTGGCTGTGCCTTGATCGGCGGTGAAACGGCAGAAATGCCGGGCATGTACCCCGATGGTGAATACGACTTGGCTGGTTTTGCAGTGGGCGTGGTCGAGAAATCGCGCATCCTCACTGGCGAGGCCGTGGCCGTGGGCGATGTGGTGCTCGGACTTTCGTCCAACGGCGTGCATTCCAATGGTTTTTCGCTGGTTCGCAAATGCCTGGAACGCTCAGAGGGCCAATGGCCTTCTCAACTCGATGGCCAAGATTTCCGCCAAGCCTTGATGGCGCCTACCCGGCTTTATGTGAAACCCATTCTGGCCATGCTCCAAAAGCATCCTGTGCACGCTTTGGCCCACATCACAGGCGGCGGGCTGCTCGAGAACATCCCACGCGTGATTCCCGCAGGGATGGGGGTTGATTTGAAGCTGGCCTCATGGCCTCAAAGCGAACTCTTTGCCTGGCTGCAAGCCGTGAGCGGCATCGATGAAACCGAGATGAACCGCACGTTCAACAACGGCATCGGCATGGTGGTGGTGGTGGACGCTCTATCTGCACCTTTGGTGGCTCAAACCCTGCGCGATGCGGGTGAATCGGTTCATACCGTGGGCACCGTGGTTGAACGTCCGCAAGGGCCATGCGTTCGCCTGGTCAATCAGTGACCGGGATTGAGCACAGCCTGTCGATCTTCCACCGCTTTCAAACTCACCGGCGAATCGATTCGCCTGTAAATCTCTTCCAAATTCCTCAGCATCCTGGCCACGATGTCTCTGGGGTTGGCATCGCCCAAACACTGGCTCAAGGCATGGTCGACCGCAGCGGAATGCGCATCAATTTGTGTGCCAGGCATCCAGTTGACCAACCTGACCAGCAAGTCTTCACGAGCAAGCACATGCCCCGTGAAGGGGTCGATCACCAGCTTGGCCCCTCTCGGATGCGGCAAATTCACCTTGACCAAAAAATGACCAGGAAAATTGACCCCATGGGCGTCGAGCCCGACCGATTGCGCCAATTCAAGCCAAATCACGGCAAGGCTCACTGGGATTCCTCGCCGGGTTCGGATGACGTGCGATAAAAAAGAGTTTTGTGGATCGTCGTAATGGTTGACGTTGCCCGTGAAGCGACATTCGTCAAAGAAAAAATGATTGACCACCCGGACGCGCTCCAAGGTGTCCATGTCTGCTCTAGACCGCTTGGCGAGCAAACTCACCAAATGGTCCATTTCCTCAAGAACGGCCTCCACATCGGCTGCGTCGTCCTCCACGTGCGCTAGGCATGCAGCCGCTTCGAGCAAAGGGAAGGACTGCTCTGAGCTGACCAGCGATTCAAAATAGGCCAGCGAATTGACTTGGGGCAGTTGATAACTCATGGCTGAATGAGGATATCGGATCAGGCCTTGATGAGTGAGCGAAGGGGGAATTTCATCAGCGCCAGCAGGGTCAGATAAATGAGGCCTGCGCCCAAAAGCACCAAGGTCATGACCCCTGCACGCATCAAGGCATGGGCACCGGTCCAATCCAGCCAGGGCCAATGCTGACTTGACCAAAACAGCCAAGCGGCCATGGCCAGACTGGCCAAGACCACCCGAGCGCCCTCGCGCCACCAACGCACCTGGGTGATCCAGCGGCGACTTTGAACCAGCCCCCGCATCAACAGCAGTGCATTGACCCATGCGCCCAAACCGATCGACAAGGACAAAGCCCCGTGCGCCATCCAAGGCACAAGCAAGGCATTGACCAACTGAGTGATCAGCAACACCTTCAGTGCGATTCGAACAGGGGTTCGGGTATCGCCTTCGGCGAAATAGGCAGGCGCGAGCACCTTGACCGCGATCAAGCCCAACAAGCCCACGCCGTAGCCGCGCAAAGCCAGCGCCGTCTGCGCGACATCCACCGCAGAAAAGCGCCCATAGTGATAGAGCACGCTCACCAAAGGCTCAGCGAAGGCCATCAAAGCCACTGCACAGGGCAAGGCCAAGACCAAAACAACACGCATGCCCCAATCCATCATGTGTGAAAACGACTCGGCATTGCCACTCGCGCGCGCACTGGCCAAGCTGGGCATGAGCGTCACTCCCAAAGCCACACCCAGCAAGGCAGTGGGAAACTCCATCAGGCGATCGGCATAGCTGAGCCAACTCACACTGCCCGCACTCAGGTGCGAAGCGATCTGGGTATTGATGAGCAACGAAAGTTGTGCAACCCCAACGCCCAACAAGGCAGGCGCCATTCGGGTGAGCACGTGTTGGGTGCCGGGGTGCTGCCAAGCGGCCCTCAATCGGCTGGGACGCCAACTCAGGCTGGGTGTCATGCCAATCGATTTGAGCGCTGGCCACTGCACCAACAATTGAAAGATGCCGCCCACCATCACACCCAATGCCAATGCATAAATCCCAGGCCAGCCATTGCGGTCCATCCATGGGGTCAGCCACCAAGTGGCGGCAATCAGCGAGAGGTTGAGCAGCACTGGGGTCACCGCCGACAAGGCAAAGCGCCGATAGGTGTTGAGTACGCCTGCCGATAAGGCCACCAGCGACATGCAGATGATGTAGGGGAACATCCAGCGCGTCATCTGCACCGTCATGGCCTCGGTTTGGGCATCGCGACTCAGACCACTGGCCAACATCCAGACCAAGACAGGAGCGGCCAAAACGCCCACGATGCTGAACCCCACCAAGATGATGCTGAGCAAACTGGCCACGGCATTGAGCAAATCTCGCGTTGCTGGGTCACCCTGCGTTGTTCGGGTTCGGCTCAACTCAGGGACGAAGGCTTGGCTGAACGCCCCTTCGGCAAAGAGGCGGCGAAACAGATTGGGAATCCGAAACGCCACATTGAAGGCGTCCGTCATGGCCGATGCGCCGAATAAAACCGCAATCAACCATTCGCGAATCAACCCGGTCACCCGCGACAGCAAGGTGAACAAAGACACGACGGAGGCGGATCTGAACAAGCTCACGCGCGGAGTGTATCTGCCTCGCATGGCTTGGATTAGGATGCGGCCATGACCAGCACCCTGCTCGACCTTAAGCTCAAAGCCCCCTTGTTCCAATCTCCCATGGCGGGGGTGCAAGACCATAGACTGGCCATGGCGGTTTGCGAAGCGGGTGGACTGGGCGCATTGCCAGCAGCCATGCTGAGCCTGGAACAACTCGACTCCGAGTTGGCGCAGTTGAGCCAGAAGACAAAAGCACCGTTCAACGTCAACTTCTTTTGCCACGCCACACCCGAGGAAGATCCAACTGCCTTGGACCGCTGGCATGAGGCCTTGAAGCCTTACTACCAAGAGTTTGGACTGGACCCCAGACAAATGCCTCAAGGTGCAGGTCGCCAGCCTTTCAGCCCTGCCGCAGCTGAAGTCTTAGAGGCCTACAAACCTGCAGTGGTGAGCTTCCATTTCGGACTGCCTGAGCCCCGCTTGATTCAGCGCGTGAAGTCTTGGGGAAGCCGGATCATCGCCAGCGCAACCACGGTCAAGGAAGCCCTTTGGTTGCAGTCCCAAGGCGCTGATGCAGTGATTGCCCAAGGCCTTGAAGCGGGAGGTCATCGCGGCCACTTCCTGAGCCACGATTTAAGTGAGCAGATGGGCACTTTTGCCTTGGTTCCCGCTTTGCGGCGAACGCTTGCGATTCCAGTGGTGGCAGCCGGCGGTATCGCCGATGCCCAAGGCGTGCGCTCTGCCCTGACTTTGGGCGCAGATGGCATCCAAGCCGGGACAGTTTTTTTATGTGCCAACGAGGCCACCACCAGTCGCTTGCATCGCCAGGCCTTGCGCTCGCAAGCCTGCGTCCACACGGCACTGACCAATTTACTCAGTGGCCGCCCCGCTCGCGGGATGGTCAATCGCCTGATGCACGAGATGGGCCCCTTGAGCACGCTTGCTCCCGCATTTCCGCTGGCGACGGCCGCCTTGGTTCCGCTCAGGGCTGCCGCAGAAGCGCAGGGGCGAACCGATTTCAGCCCCTTATGGTGCGGTCAAAACGCCAGCGCTTGCGAGGAAAAGCCCGCCGCAGAGCTTGTGCAAGGCCTGATTCGGGGGTTTTGAGGGGGTCTGAAGTGCTTTGCTAGAATGCACGGCTTTGTCAGCAACATCCACAGACACTCTCAAAGGATCAATCCATGGCTTCAGCCAAACCCAAGAAAAGCCCTCGCCTGGCCTCTGGTCGCAAACGCGCCCGCCAGGACGTCAAACTCAACGCCGCCAACAGCTCGCTGCGTTCCAAATACCGCACTGCGGTGAAAAACGTGGAAAAAGCAGTGCAAAGTGGCGACAAAACCAAAGCCACCGAACTCTTCACCAAAATGCAATCCGTGGTCGATGCCGTTGCCGACAAAGGCATCTTCCACAAGAACAAGGCTGCTCGCGACAAGAGCCGCCTGAGCACCAAGGTCAAGGCCTTGGCCGCCTGAATTTCAGGCATTCGCCCGGCCCCACAGGGGCTGCCGTTTGAACGGGTGCGCTGCTGACAAAACAAAACCGCCGCAATTTGCGGCGGTTTTTTTTGCTCATCTCAAACTTGGCGCAGGGCTTGGCTCAGACTTTGGCATCGGGATCTAAAGGACCCTGAATCGTTTTCAAGCCATTGTCGCGTGCGAAATTCATCACGAAATCCCAAGCCATGGGTTCGGCATCTCGCAAATCTTCGTGAACCACCACGCATTTGGCCCGGCCCCACACATTGGGCAAACACCATGGCGAATAACTGATGGGAGAGATCCCTACTGCTCCGCCAGGACGAAAACTGCTCATGACCCCGGCGAGTCGCTCGGCCCAATCGCTGGGACGAAAGTCACGCCCATCCTGAGTTTGACCCAGGATCAGCATTTCTCGGGAATGAAGCACAAACATAGGAAAGTTTGAATGAGACCTAAAACAGCTGGGACATTGCGCCCAGCGACCGGCATTGTAGGAGATGCAACACACTTCAATGGCGATCGTGGGGCTTTCTTGCAAGCCATTCGACCGTAAATCACTGGGGCTGGTTTTAGAATGGGTCAGGCT
>JBEAMY010000220.1:0-4657 GCA_041165725.1 Pseudomonadota bacterium | reverse complement strand
GAGCAGCGCCAAGATCAAAGCCACACACCCAGCTGCAACCTTTTAGGGCCCACGGCCTTGGGCTTCAGGCACAGGGACGATGTGCTTGAAATCACACGCTTACTGGAATCCTTGGGCATTGCCGTCAACGTGGTGGCCCCCTTGGACGCCAGCGTCGATGACTTACGCCGAATGCCTCTGGCCGATTTCAATGTGTTGCTGTATCCCGAGATCGGTCATTCGGTGGCGGACTGGCTCAAGCGTCAACACGGCATGCCCTGCACCCAGACCATTCCCATGGGTTGGAAAGCCACTGAACGTTTCGTGGAGGAAGTCTGTCAACTCGCAGGCCTTGCCGCGCCCAAGCAGGGCAATCACCGCGCGAGCTGGTGGAGCCAATCGGTGGACGCGCACTACCTCACCGGCAAACGGGTCTTTGTCTTTGGCGACGCCACCCATGCCGTGGCTGCATCCAAAGTGGCCGCCCATGAAATGGGCTTTGAAGTCGTGGGCTTGGGCACTTACAGCCGTGAGTTCGCTCGCGAAGTGAGGGCTCAGGCCAAGGCCTTAGGCATAGAAGCATTGATCAGCGATGGACACCATGAGGTGCAACAACACATCGAGGCCTTGCAGCCCGATTTGATCTTGGGCACTCAGATGGAGCGCCACATCGCCAAACGGCTGGGCATTCCCTGTGCTGTGATTTCATCGCCAGTCCATGTTCAAGACTTCCCGGCCCGACACTCGCCACAAATGGGCTTTGAGGGGGCCAATGTCTTGTTCGACACTTGGATTCACCCATTGATGATGGGTTTGGAAGAACACTTGTTGGGCATGTTCCGCGAGGACTTCGAATTCCACAGCGATGCCGCACCTTCGCACCTGGGTCGCAGTGGAGCAGCAGTGGCGCCAGCGCTTTCGCCTGCAACGCGTTCGGCCCAAACCGTCAATCTGGCGGGCAATGCTGCAGAGGGTGTTGTTGATGGCGATGGCCTTCTCTGGACCCATGAGGCCGAACAAGAATTGCGCAAGATCCCATTTTTTGTTCGCGGCAAAGCCAAGCGCAACACCGAACGCTATGCCACTGAACTCGGACTGGGTCCGATCACCGTTGAGACGCTCTACGATGCCAAGGCCCACTTCAGCCGCTGAACGCAGCTCAACCCAACTGAACATGGTCTTGTTGACCATGGATCATCATTTGGCGAGCGCTGCATCACGCGCCATGGGCCAGCTGCGCCGTGAGATGCCAGGTCTCAGATTGAACGTGCACACCGCATCGAGCTGGCGCGATGATCCTCAAGCTCTGGAGCGTTGTCGCTCCGACATCGGCGAGGCCAACTTGATCCTGGTCAGCATGTTGTTCATGGAAGATCACTTCCTGCCCGTGCTGGCTGACTTGCAAGCCCGTCGCAACGAATGCGATGCCATGGTCTGCATCATGTCTGCACCCGAGGTGATGCGTCTGGTTCGCATGGGCCGCTACGTGGGCGGCGAAGAAAGCACGGGCCTTCTCGCCTTGCTCAGGCGATTCAAACCCAATGCACGGCGCGAATCGGGCAAACCGCATGATCAGCAAACCGCTGGGGCCAAACAAATGGCCTTATTGCGCAGACTGCCCAGCTTGCTGCGCTTTGTGCCCGGTACGGCGCAAGACCTGCGTGCGTTTTTCCTCACCATGCGCTACTGGCTGGCTGGCTCAGAGGACAACTTGGCCAATCTTGTTCGCATGCTGGTGCAACGCTATGCCCAAGGCCCACGCAGTGCCATGGGCAAATCGCTGAAGGTCGCTGACCCCATCGAATACCCAGAGGTGGGGCTATATCACCCCCGAATGAAAAATCGCTTGAGCGACAAGCTTGACGATCTGCCCGGCTTCAAAGGCAAATCGTCTGCCAAGCCCGTCAAGGGCACGGTTGGGTTGCTGTTGCTTCGTTCTTATTTGCTCAGTGGCAACACCGCCCACTACGACGCCGTGATCGAACAATTTGAAAACCGTGGCATGCGCGTGTTGGCCGCATTTGCTAGTGGCCTGGATGCACGCGCTGCAGTGGACGCCTACTTCAAATCGGGTCAGCACGTTCAGATCGATGCACTGGTGTCGTTGACCGGTTTTTCGTTGGTCGGTGGCCCAGCCTACAACAACGCCGAGGCCGCAGAGTTGAGTTTGAGGAGCCTGAACGTTCCTTACCTGGCGGCTCACCCTCTGGAATTTCAGACCTTGCCTGAGTGGGCCAAATCCACACGTGGCTTGCTGCCCGTCGAGAGCACCGTGATGGTGGCGATTCCCGAACTCGATGGCGCAACTTCGCCCATGGTGTTTGGGGGCCGCGCTGGCGCTGCAGGCGAAACCTGCACCGGCTGCGCTCGCGCCTGTCGCTTCGATGGCGACAACGCGCACAACGACATGTTTGCCTGCGTCGAGCGCTCAGCCGCCTTGGCCGAGAAAGTCAGTGGCTGGATTCAACTGCGAAAGACGGCGCGCGAAGATAGACGCCTGGCCATCGTGCTCTTCAATTTCCCGCCGCAATCGGGCAATGTGGGGACCGCCGCCTTTTTGTCGGTCTTCGAGTCTTTGCATCACACGCTCAAGGCGCTGGCTCAAAAAGGCTGGGACGTTGAGGTACCTGCCACGGTGGATGAGCTGCGCGACCGCCTCTTGGTGGGCAATTCGGCCTCCATGGGCACAGGGGCAAATGTGCACACTCGCATACCCGTGATCGATCACATTGCGCGCGAACCCCATCTGGCTGAGATCGAAGCCGAGTGGGGTGCAGCCCCTGGCGATCAACTCACTGATGGCCGACACCTGTTGGTTCAAGGCATTCAACTGGGACAGGTGCTGGTGGCGGTACAACCCGGCATGGGTTATGAGGGCGACCCCATGCGTTTGATGTTTGAGCATGGCTGCGCGCCCACCCACGCATTCAGCGCGTTCTACCGTTACTTGAGAGAAGATTTTGCGGCGCATGCCATTCTTCACTTTGGCACCCACGGGGCACTGGAATTCATGCCGGGCAAACAGACGGCCCTCTCGGCCCAGTGCTGGCCCGAGCGGTTGATCGGCGCCACGCCCAATGTTTACGTTTATGCCGCCAACAATCCCTCTGAAGGTGCGCTGGCCAAACGCCGTTCTGGGGCCACGCTGGTGAGTCACCTCACGCCAGCCATCACGGAAGCGGGCCTCTACAACGAGCTCGACCAATTGCGTCAACTTCTGGACCGTTGGCGCGGATCGGAGTGCAGCGCTGAGGAACGCGAGGCCCTGCCCGAACAATTGGTGGCCATGGCCAAACGGGTTGAGTTGAATGCCCCCGAATCCGCCCACGATCTGGACATCAAGGCCTTTGAAGACTGGACAGTGGGTCTGCAACAAGCCCTGTTGGAGTTGTCCTACACCTTGATTCCCGATGGGCTGCATGTGATGGGACGTACGCCCAGCCCAACCGAGCGTTTGCAAACCCTCAAAGCCATGGCCCAGGCCATGGAACTCGATCAAGCCGAATGGGTTCAGCGCATTGTCGAGTCGGGCACTGCACTGGCACAGCACAAAGGCTTTGACCGTTTGCATGAGCTGGACCAAAAGCGCCTCATGCAACTGGCTCAGGCGCACGAACACCTCATGGGGCAAAGCGAACTCCATGGCCTGCTCGATGCACTGGAAGGCCATTACATCAGCCCTGCTCCAGGCGGCGATTTGCTGCGCAACCCCGAGATGTTGCCCACAGGTCGCAACCTGCACGGCATGGACCCCTTCCGCATGCCTTCTCGACATGCGGTCAAGGACGGATTCGTCCAAGCCCAAAAGCTGCTGGACCGACACCGTGCCGACTCGGGCGAGTGGCCTCAAACTGTGGCCATGGTGCTTTGGGGAACCGACAACCTCAAAAGCGAAGGTGGCCCGCTGTCGCAAGCCTTGGCCCTGATGGGCGCCAAGCCCCGCTTTGACAATTACGGAAGATTGAGCGGCGCTGAACTCATTGCGCTGGCAGAGCTGGGGCGCCCACGCATCGATGTGGTGATCACGCTATCGGGCATCTTCCGCGACCTGCTGCCGCTGCAAATCCGTTTGCTGGCGCAAGCCGCCCAACTGGCCGCCAGCGCAGACGAAGACCCCGAACTCAATTTCGTTCGTCGTCACGCCCTGGCCTTCATGGCCGAACATGGCTGTGACCTGGAGGCTGCTTCCTTGCGGGTCTTTGGCAATGCAGAAGGCGCATATGGGGCCAACGTCAACCACCTCATTGACAGCGGATGCTGGGGCGAAGAAGACGAATTGGGCAATGCCTTCACCCAGCGCAAAGGCTTTGCCTACGACGTGAACGGCAAGGCACAGCGCCAAAACGCCCTGCTCCAACACACTTTGGCCAGCGTGTCTCTGACCTATCAAAACATCGATTCGGTGGAACTGGGTGTCACCAGCATCGACACCTATTTCGACACGCTGGGTGGCATCAGCCGCGCCGTCTGGCAAGCCAGGCAGCAGCACAGCGTTGACGCGGCCACCATGCCACCTGTCTACATCGGCGACCAGACCCAAGGGGCTGGCGTGGTTCGCAGCTTGAGCGAGCAAGTGTCCCTGGAGACCCGAACCCGGATGCTCAACCCCAAGTGGCACGAGAGCATGTTGCAACACGGTTACGAAGGCGTGCGTCAAATTGAAGCGCACCTCACCAAC
>JBEAMY010000219.1:0-4924 GCA_041165725.1 Pseudomonadota bacterium | reverse complement strand
CTTCATCTTGATTGGCTTGGGCGCTCACCGTCAAGTGAATCAAACCTTGATAGCGACCAATGCCATGCGCCGAATGCACCACGGGGTCGCCAAGTTGCAACTCGGACAAATCCCGAATCATCGCGGCCACATCGCTTTGGGCTTCTTGTTGGCGACGGCGACGGCTGGCAGGGGCAGAGGCAAAGAGCTCGGATTCGGTGAGGATCACCAAACCCAACTCGTGATCGCTGAAGCCCGATTGCAAAGGTCCCACAGTCAGGGCCATGACCTCAGGCTTGGCCAGGAATTGCGGCCAGTCATCAACAAAAGGCAGGTCCAGCCCGTGACTGGCGAGCAAATCGTGCAGGCTTTGCCGACGGCCCAGGCTTTCGGCCACGATCAGGGTTCGCTGGCTGGTGTTTTGCAGTTGTCCACGCAAGGCTGAAGCTGGGTCGGACAAATTCCTGTCCAAGCTGAGGTGCGTGCTGCTGGACCAACGGTTTTCAGGAGCGCGTTCTTCAGGTGAATGAACTGGTGCAGATGGATCCGCAGGCTGAGAGTGGCCGGTAGGGTTGGTAGGGTTAGCAAGGCTCGCAAGGCTTGCACTGGGGGGCCTCAAAGCCAATTGCGCATGGGGCTTGAGCCGCAAATAAAACTGTTCCTGTGAGAGGAACAAATGCTCAGGAGGCAACACTGGGCGATCGGGGTCACCTTGGCTGAGGCGATATCGATCTTGGGTGTCTTGCCAGAACCGCTGGAAAACGGGCTCAAGCTCACCGTGCAACACCACCTTGGCTTGCGCGCCGATGTAGTCGAAGACGGTTGCGGTTTCCTCGAAGAAAAGAGGCAGGTAGTACTCGATGCCCGCTGTGGCCAGCCCTGCACCGATGTCTTTGTAGAGTCGCGATTGAGTGGGGTCGCCAGGCATGAATTCGCGCCAGCGGGCCCGAAATCCTTGACGCGACGGCTCGTCCATCGGGAATTCACGGCCGGGCAATAGGCGCACCTCTTGCACCGGGTAAAGGCTGCGTTGGGTGTCTGGGTCAAAAGTGCGGATGGCGTCGATCAGGTCATCGAACAAATCGATGCGAAACGGCAATGATGCGCCCATGGGGAACAAATCGATCAGTCCGCCCCGGACCGTGTATTCGCCAGGACTCATGACCTGACCAACGTGTTGGTAGCCAGCCAGAGTCAGTTGGTCTTTCAGGTCTTGTTCACGCAAAGACTGCTGAACTTTGAAGGAAAACGTGTGGGCCGCCAGAAACGAAGGCGGTGCCACGCGATAAAGCGCAGTGGTGGCAGGGATGAGCACCACATCGACCTCACCCTGGAGGATTCGCCACAAAGTGGCCAAGCGCTCGCTGATGAGGTCTTGGTGCGGAGAAAAGAGGTCGTAGGGTAGGGTTTCCCAGTCCGGAAAGAGAGCGCAGCGCAACTGAGGTTGGAAGAACACCAATTCATCGAGCAGGCGCTGGGCGTCCTGGGCGTCTGCACAAACGACGGCGCAGTGGGTTTTGCCACCTGGCTCAATGCTTTGGCTGGCCCATTGCGACAGCCAGAGGGCATCCGCGCCGGGTCTAGGGCAAGGCCATGAAAAGCGCTGGCCGGGTGTAAGGGGGGGGAAGGTCATCGTCAGAACACTGCGCCCATCGACTCCGACGGGTTTGGTGAATTCTAGAATGGGCCTTTGCCAGATGCCTAGGCGCTGGTGCGATTTGCCTGAAAACCACCATGACACCACCCTCAGCCCCCATTGCCTTATTGCCAAGTGCCGGCTCAGGCAGTCGCGCCCGAACGGCTAAGCCCAAGCAGTACGAAATGATTGCGGGCAAGCCTTTGGTGTTGCATACCCTCCATGCCTTGCTCGCGGTCAAGGGCTTGGCTGGCATTGAGGTGGTGGTTTCGCCAGATGACTCGATCATGGCAGCTTTGTTGGATCAGCACGGGGTGGACAAAAACCGTGTGCGAGGTCGTCCCGGTGGCGGCGAGACTCGCTCGCAAAGCGTTCGCGCTGGCTTGGCGGCCTTGCTCGCTGATGGTCATGCGCCAGATGGCTGGGTCTTGGTTCACGACGCTGCTCGTTGTTTGGTGAGCCCGCAAGACATTGAGCGCTTGATTCATGTGTGCAGCGCAGATGAAGTCGGTGGTTTACTCGCCAGGCCAATGAGCGACACGGTCAAGCGGATCAGCCCCAAGGACGCTCAAGGCTCGCATGCTGCTCATGATGCGCATCCCCGTGTGGCGCAAACTTTGGATCGACAAACCCTTTGGCAAGCACAAACGCCCCAGATGTTTCGCTTGGGGCCATTGATCTCGGCCTATGACAGGGCTGGTTCTGCTGTGACCGACGAGGCCAGCGCCATGGAGGCCTGTGGACATCGTCCTTTATTGGTTGAGTCTCAGGGGCCGAATCTGAAAATCACCTACCCTGAGGACTTCGCATGGGCTGAGGCTTGGCTCAGCCGTAGCGCAAACAAGGAGACGCCATGAGTGATGCATTTCGAGTGGGCGAAGGCTGGGACATCCATGCTTTGGTGCCGGGCAGACCCTTGATTTTGGGTGGGGTGCAAATCCCCCACGACATGGGCTTGCTCGGTCATTCCGATGCCGATGCCTTGTTGCATGCCATCACTGATGCATTGCTGGGCGCAGCAGGCCTGGGCGACATCGGAAGCCATTTCCCAGACAACGACCCCTCTTTCAAGGGGGCAGACTCGCGCGAATTGCTCAAGCAAGCCATGGCCACCGTTCGCCAAAAAGGATGGCAGATCAACAACATTGATGCGACCATCGTGGCACAGGCACCCCGATTGAGTGGCTACCGCGATGCCATGTGTGCGTCGATCGCATCGGCGCTGGGCATCGCAGTTGATGAGGTCAATGTCAAGGCCAAGACCGCTGAGCGTCTTGGACCTGTGGGTCAAATGCAGGCCATAGAAGCAAGAGCAGTGGTCTTGCTGACTAAGCTCAAACCTTGACCGGGTGCCAAGCACCCAGGTCAGTGTTTAAGCTTTGCCACTTGCCGTGGGCTTGGCCTCGCCCTGCTCGAGGCGGTGCAAACCATGGGTGAGCTCGCGAACCATCCTCCGGTGTTCCAAGCTGAGCCCCAAATAAAGACCCCACATGCTGCGGTCTGCCAACTCGATGGGCGCAGGCCCCAGTCCAGTGCTGGATTTGCCCTCTGTGGCTGGATGCGGACCAAACAGCAGCTCGTGCGGCGTCACTTGCAGCAATTCACACAGGACTTTGAGTCGGCTTTGTTTGGGAATGGAAACGCCATTGATCCAGTTGCGTGTGGCATGTGGCGTCACACCTTTGCCCCAATCCCTCAGGTTGAATGCGTGGGCAAGATCAGTGGCCGAGAGCTTGAAGCCGGCTTGCTTGAGTGCTTGGCGAAGGCGGCGGGCGAAAGCAGCAGCATCGCTGGCGTGAATGACTTGGGTGGGCATGATGAAATTTCCTTGAAGGTTGAACACCATGTCATTGAAAAATCAAATGCATTCGTTGTATATCCCCCAAACGGGGGATATTGCACCCAATGTGAATAAATCACAAAAGGTGCTTGGTTGGGACATTTTTTGACTTACTGGGCGACCCAGCCACCGTCCATGTTCCAGGCCACACCGCGGACGTTTTGGCCTGCAGATGAGCAGAAGAACACAGCGAGTTCACCCAATTCCTCGGGTGAGGTGAAACTGAGTGAGGGCTCTTTTTCGCTCAGCAACTGGCGTGAAGCCTCTTCGTTGGAGATGCCCAAGGCCTGAGCTTTGGCGTCGATCTGCTTTTGAACCAAGGGGGTCAGCACCCAACCTGGACAAATCGCGTTGCAGGTGACGCCAGTGGTGGCGGTCTCAAGAGCCACGACCTTGGTTAAACCCACAATGCCGTGCTTGGACGCAACATAAGCCGATTTGTTGACGGATGCGACCAATCCATGGGCCGATGCGATGTTGATGATCCGACCCCAATTGGCGGCTCGCATGGCGGGTACGGCCAGTCGGGTAGTGTGGAAGGCGCTGGTGAGATTGATGGCGATCACGGCATCCCAGCGTTCCGTGGAAAAGTCTTCAACGGGGGACACATGCTGAATGCCTGCGTTGTTCACCAAAATGTCAACACGCCCAAATTTTTGGGCGGCGGTTTTCATCATGTCCTCAATTTGGGCGACTTGGGTCATGTCCGCGGGATGGTGAATCGCATCAACTCCGTGAGCCTTGATTTGAGCCAAGGGCTCATTGGCATCGCCAAAGCCATTGAGCACCAAATTGGCCCCTTTTTGGGCCAGTTTGAGGGCAATGCCCAGGCCAATGCCACTGGTTGAGCCGGTGACCAATGCGGTTTTGCCGCGAAGAAATCGATCTGACATGGGGAACTCCTGTATCCAATTCAATTAGCATGTTCAATGAACGGGTTGTAACCCGTCATTGTGCATGACCCTTTTCGATGAAAACTGACAACCCATCCACCGCCACCACGACTTTGTTGAGTGTGAAGGCCAGTCTTTTTGCCGAGCCATTGCTTCAACAAGCGAGGCTGGACACGGGTGAATCCTTGTTGGCACATGCTCAAGGAACCGTTCAGGTGCTCAAGGCGCTGGACGCTTCTGATGACCTGCAAGCGGCGATTTATCTTTCCGCAGCTGCCCAATATCTGAACAAGCCCCGCGAGGTACTGGCCAAGTCGTTTGGCCCCGAGTTGAGCAATCTCGCCATGGAAGCGCATGAGCTCATGCAGTTGCAACGGCAAACGGTTCAAGCGGCTTTGGCTAACCCGGGTGGGCATGGTGCTTCAGCTCAGACTGAAAACATTCGCCGAATGTTGCTTGCGTTCTCGCGTGATGTCCGTGTGGTGCTGCTACGTTTGGCTTCACGATTGCAAACCCTCAGGTTCATGGGCCAGGTTCGTCTTCCTGTGCCGCGCTATCTTGCAGACGAAACCTTGA
>JBEAMY010000218.1:0-5365 GCA_041165725.1 Pseudomonadota bacterium | reverse complement strand
CACCCGCCTCAAACCGAAGAGTTGATGGCCACAGCCCTTTTGCAAGAACCTCTGGTCCAGGTGGAGGCGCGTCCTGCAGGCCTGATCCAGGATCCGCCGCCGCCGCCGCTCAGCTTGACGGATTTGGCGAAGTTGCCGCTCATCATCCCCAGTCGACCCAACGCCATCCGAATGAAGGTGGAATCTGAATTGATGGCCTTAGCGCTTGAACCTCAGATCGCCATGGAAATCGATGGGGTTGCGGCCATTCTGGATTTGGTGGCCGATGGCAGCGGACACGCCGTGCTCACCCACAACGCCGTGACCAAATCCATTCGCCCTTCTGCCTATAGCGTGAGGCCTTTGCTGGGTCCCAATGGGCAATCGCTCACCATCACGTTATGGATGGCCGTGAGCCAAAGCCGCATCAGCACTCAGGCCCAACAAGTCAGCATGTCCTTGATCCGAGAACAAGTTCAGACTCATTTGGCCAACAGTGACTGACGATTGGACTTGTGAGACTTGAGGCACTTGAATGCTTGGCGCACCTGAAGCCCTTACTCGTTAAACCAGTAGCCAGGCCGCCATCATTTCCCAAGCATTGGGCCAAAGTGCAGTCAACAGACCAGCCAGGGCCAGCGAGGGACCGAAGGGGAAAGCGCCGTCTTCGCGCGCATGACCTCGCCATCGCCAGATCAGCCCCCACATCAAACCCATCAGCGCAGCCATCCACAACAACATGGGCAAGATCCAAGGGCCTAACCAAGCACCCATGGCCGCCAGCAATTTGGCGTCGCCCAGACCCAATCCCTCTCGCCCTCGCCAGTGTCGGTAGACCCACGCCACACTGGCCAACAAGCCATAGCCCAACACAGCACCGGCCAGCGACTGAAGTGGCGATACTGCAATCGCACCAAGCGCTGAGACCAATAGACCCAAGGCCATCAAGCCCAAGGTCAACCCGTCAGGCAACAAAAAGGTGTCCAGATCGATCAAGGCCAAGAGCAACAAGACGCTGGCCCAGGCCAACCACAAGGCCGTGCTGGGTTCAGGACCCAGGCGCCACCACAAGGCCAACCAAGCCGCCGCCAAGACCCACTCGACCAGGCCCTCGCGCCATGCAATGGGGGCCCCACAAAACGCGCATCGTCCTCGCAGCATCACAAAACTCAGCAAGGGAATCAGGTGCCAAGGCTTGAGAACATGACCACATTGGGCACACTGGGATCGCCCCCACAAAGCTTGACGCCAACTCACCCCTGTTTGCGCAAGCAAGCCCTCGGACCATCGCAAGGCCAATACGTGGATGAAGCTGCCCACACAGGCTCCTGATAAGGCAATGAAGCACGCAAAGATTGACATCTCCGAATTAGAACTTGAATTGAGCTCACTCAAGGGACCCGATGCACCACACGTCGACCCAAACCCCCAATTGGGTCATGCATCACAGGGTTGGCGCCACATGTACCAATGAAATAATGGGTCGAGTGATCTTGACTTGCATTCCACCGGCCCTTGTGAATCCTCCCTCCTGAAACTCCCCTGATGAACCTGCTCTTCGTTCACCAAAATTTCCCCGGTCAATTCAAGCACCTCGCTCCGGCGCTGGCCGCCAAAGGGCACAGGGTATTGGCCATGCACCTGCACCCCTGCGCACCCTTGCCTGGGGTTGAGCTGATCCGCTACCCCATTGCCTCCAAACCCGGCGACAACACCCACCGCTGGCTCAAAGACCTTGAGGTCAAGACCGTGCGTGGCGAGTCAGCTTGGCAAGCTGCAATGGTTTTACGGCAACAAGGCTTTGTGCCCGATGTCATCGTGGCCCACCCCGGTTGGGGCGAGAGTCTTTTCCTGCATCATGTCTGGCCCCAGGCTCGAATGGGGCTTTATTGCGAGTTCTATTACCTCGCGCATGGAGTGGATGTGGACTTCGACTCCGAGTTCGCCAAGCCCGACGACAGCAATGCCTGTCGGCTTCAACTCAAGAATTCGGTCTTTGATTTGCAGTTTCCAAGGGCCACTGCAGGGCTTTCACCCACGCACTTTCAGGCCTCACTCATGCCTGAGAGCATGGCCCACAAAATCTCGGTCATCCACGATGGCATCGACACCGATTGGATTGCCCCCAACGAAGGCGCCAATGTCCTTCTGCAATCTGCTCAAGGCCAGCTTCGCCTCTCTCGCCAAGACGAAGTCATCACCTTTGTGAACCGCAATCTCGAGCCCTACAGGGGTTATCACATTTTCATGCGGGCTCTGCCAGCCTTGCTCAAGGCCAGGCCCAAGGCTCAGGTTTTGCTTGTGGGGGGTGATGAGGTGAGTTATGGCGCAGCGCCTCCTCCCGACAAGGAGGGCAATCCGCAAAGCTGGAAACACATCTTCCTGAACGAAGTCAAAGACCAGATTGATCCCTCCCGCGTGCACTTCCTGGGTCGCATCGCACACGAGCAATTCCTGCGCGTCTTGCAGCTTTCAACCGTGCACGTGTATTTGACCTACCCCTTTGTGCTGAGTTGGAGCTTGCTTGAAGCCATGAGCGCTGGGTGTGCCATCGTGGCCAGCAACACCGCGCCCGTGCGCGAGGCCATCACCGATGGCGAGACTGGCGAGATGATTGATTTTTTCGATGTGCAAGGCTTGGCCGACCGGGTCGCCGGGCTTTGTGCCGATCGCAACCTTGCCCGTCAGCTCGGCTCGCGGGCCCGTGAATTTGCCATTGCCAATTACGACCTCAAACGCCATTGCCTGCCGAGACAAATGGCCTGGGTTGAGGCCTTGGCGAATGGTTAAGATGAGCGCCCAAAGGAGACCTCAATGACTGTTCCACACATCCCCGCCCGTTACGACCATGTCGGTAGTTTTTTGCGCCCAGCCTATTTGCTGGAAGCGCGTGAAAAAAAAGCCAAGGGAGAAATCACCCCCGAGGCTTTGCGTCAGGTGGAAGACCAGGCCATCGCCGAGATCATCAAATTCCAGCAGGATGTGGGCCTCAAGAGCATCACCGATGGCGAGTTCCGTCGTACCTATTTCCACATCGACTTCCTAGAACAACTCGGCGGCGTGGTCACCGAGATTCCCCTTTCGGTTCAGATGGCCGATGGCAGCGTCAAGCTAGCCCCTCCCATCATCCGCGTGGCCGATAAAGTCACCCATAAAAAAGACATCCAACTGGCCGACTTTCAATACCTCAAGTCCTTGGTCGCCAAAGGCTGCACCCCCAAGGTGACCATCCCCTCACCCACCATGCTGCACTTCCGTGGTGGGCGTGCTGGCATCAACAAGCAGGCCTATCCTGAACTCGACCCTGCTTTTTATGACGACGTGGCCAAAGCCTACGGCGATGAATTGCGCTCATTGGCAGCTGCCGGTTGCAACTACGTGCAAATGGACGACACCAACCTGGCCTATTTGTGCGACGAAAAAATGCGCGAAGCCGCTCGCCAGCGCGGCGATGACCCCAACGAGCTGCCCCACCGCTACGCTGCGTTCGTCAACAAAGTCGTGGCGCAAAAACCGCCGGGCATGACCTTGGCCATGCACTTGTGCAGGGGGAATTTCAAGTCCACCCATGCGGCTGAAGGCAACTACGAACCGGTGGCCGAGGCTTTGCTCTCCGAAATGGACATCGATGCCTACTTCCTGGAGTACGACGACGACCGAAGCGGTGACTTCCGTCCTCTGCGCTACCTGGCCAAAGGCAAGGTGGTGGTCCTGGGCTTGGTGACCACCAAATTCGGGGAACTGGAAAGCAAGGACAACCTCAAGCGTCGCATCGACGAAGCCGCCAAGTACGCACCGCTCGAGCAACTGGCCTTGTCGCCGCAATGCGGTTTTTCAAGCACGGTTCATGGCAACAACATCGCCGTGGAAGACCAGCGGACCAAACTGCGCCTGGTGATCGAAACCGCTCAGGAGGTTTGGGGCGACGCCTGAGGGGCGTGCTCCTTCAGCAACTGAGCGGCCACCGCAATGGCGATGACCTCGGGCTGCTTGCCTTCAATGCCGGGCAGCCCAATTGGACACGTCACGCCTGACAGTTCCTCTTGAGCGAAGCCTTTGTCGCGCAAGCGATGTTGAAAGCTGGCCCATTTGGTTTTGCTGCCGATGAGGCCAATGAAAGGCAAGTCATTCTGGGCGCGACGGCGTTTGAGGCATTCAGCAACGATGTCCAAGTCTTCGGCGTGACTGAAGCTCATGATCAAGACTGCAGAATCGGCTGGTACATCCCAAACGCTGTCTTGTACCGGGTGTGAGTGCTCGGCGTGCACCTGCGAGGGCAGAGGGTCGGGAAAGATTTCGTCTCGGCTGTCAACCCAATGGATGCGATAGGGCAAAGGTGCGAGCGCCGCCACCAAAGCCCGACCCACATGCCCCCCCCCAAAGAGCGCCACGGAGCGCCGGGGCTCTTGCAAGCGGGTCGACAGGGACTGGGCGTCATGGGCATGTAAGCGCTCAAAGCCCAGCACCACCACCCCACCACAACACTGTCCCAAGCTGGGGCCCAAAGTCATTTTGACCTCGGGCTTGAGCGCGCCGGTTCGCAGGCCCTCTCGGGCTAGCGCAATCGCTTGGTGTTCAAGGTGACCGCCTCCAATGGTGCCCATCACCGATTGCGGGGATGCCGCCATCCAAGTGCCCGCCTCGCGTGGTACGGACCCTTGGGTCTGCGTCACCTGGATCAAAACCCAAGGCTCGCCGCTCAGGAGCTGCTGAACCAGGGTTTTTGCGCTGGCTGTGCTGGGAAAAAATGCGTCATCATGCATGCTGTGATTGTCGCGTCAATGGAGCTTGCGTTGCGGTCAGTTCGTCAATCCGTTTCCAAATTCGCCTGGGGCTGGGCTTTGCTGGCCCTGGTTTGCGCCGGGTTAGGTGGCTGCTCAATCGGTCGCCGCCCGCCAGCGCCAGTCTCGGAACCTTCAGCCCAACCCGAGCCCATCAAACCCGTGGAACCTCCAGCCCCAGAACCCCGTGTGCCTTTGGCTTCAGCCTCCAATGTCCAGGCCTACCGGGTGGAGATGGCCAAGCACATCTACCAGCAACATGCCCATCGTGTTCACGCTGGGCGCTTGCCCCCCATGCTCAAAGGCGTAGGGGTGGTTGAAGTCACCGTCAACCAAAAGGGGCAGGTCATCCGCATGGATTGGATCAGGGCCCCCAAACACGTGCCAGAAGTGGTCAAAGCCATTGAGGACATGATTGAAGCGGCCCAGCCCTACCCGGCCCCGCGATTTGCGCCTCAGGCGAGCTTCATGGAGACCTGGCTGTGGAACCGCAACGACCGCTTTCAGCTCGACAGCCTGACTTTGGGTCAAGACTGAAGGCCGAGTGACCGCTCACCTTAAACCCGAGCTTTTTCAATGGCCATCAAGATGCGCTCAGGGGTTGC
>JBEAMY010000217.1:0-10251 GCA_041165725.1 Pseudomonadota bacterium | reverse complement strand
CCCCCTTGCACCTTGCAGCACGGGCTCAAGCTCTCTGGTGTGGTCGAAAAGCACTTGCGCAGCTTGGGTTTCGATCTTCAAGCGCCGCCTGCAGAAGCCCATTTGTGCTGCGGATCGGCCGGCACTTACTCTGTGCTCCAACCCGAGTTGTCCAAGCAACTTAAACAACGCAAGCTGGGGCATTTGCAAGCGGCCAGCCCCACGGGAATCTTGAGCGCCAACATTGGCTGCATCACCCATTTGCAAAGTGGAACCGGTCGTCCGGTGCGCCATTGGATCGAAGCCGTCGACGCCTGCCTGGCCTGAAGCCCTCAATCGCCATGGCAGCGCAAATCCACATCTTGTGATGATCCCCCTGAGATGAACGCTTTGTGCTTGTACGCTGGCCCAAAGGCCTTGGCTCACATTCAATCGCATGGCTTGCGAGCGCAAGATGTGGGCGTGATCTCCGGCGCAGCGGGTGGACCCAAAGGCTTGATGCTGGGCCCGCTGGACCGCTATGTTTTTGGCGAATGGTTGACCCAAAGCCACCAAACCGTGGACCTGGTGGCGGCTTCCATCGGTGCTTGGCGTTTTGCCAGCGCTTGCCTCAATCAACCCGTGCAGGCCTTGCAAGCGTTTGAGCATGCCTACATCCATCAACACTTTGAACCCGAACCTGGCCGTAAACGCCCCAGCGCCCAAAGCGTCACTTCGGCTTTCGCCAAGGGCTTGCGCGACTTTTACGGCGGCCGGGAAAACGAGGTGCTGACCCACCCTCGCTTGCGACTTCATGTGCTCACATCGCGGGGGCTTCATGTGCTGCGCCGCGAACTTCCCGTGCTCACACCGCTGGGTTATGCCGGCGCCTTTCTCAGCAATGCCATGCACAGGCCTTGGCTTGGGGCTTGGCTTGAACGCGTGGTGTTTTCAAGCCAACGCCCTTGCGCCTCCAAGGGCTTGCCCGATTTGCCTTTCGACCCCAACGACTTTCGCACGCGACACGTTGCGCTGGATGCGAACAACTTCTATGCAGCAATTCAAGGCAGTTGTGCGATTCCCTTTGTGCTGCAAGCGGTTCACGACATTGCAGGCGCGCCACCGGGTGCGCATTGGGACGGCGGCATCACCGACTACCACTTGCATCTGAACTATCGGCCACGCGCTGAGAGCCCCATCGTTCTTTATCCGCACTTTCAAAAAGCCCTGGTACCGGGTTGGTTGGACAAGTCGCTCAAATGGCGGCATTCGTCCACACCGTTCCTCGACCATGTGCTGGTGCTTGCGCCCAATCCGCAATGGGTGCGCACACTGCCCAACGGCAAATTGCCAGACCGCACCGACTTCATCCGCTACGGGCTCAACCTCGATGCCAGAGTGGCTGCATGGAACACCGCCACCAGCGCGGCGCAACAACTCGCTGACGAATTCGCACAGTGGCTGCACAAACCCGACCTCACGCGCATTCAAACCCTCTAGGCGTTCATCGCCCCTCGGTTGGTTCGTTAATTGCCAAGTCCGGAATGGATCAATGCGATTTATCGTGGCGGGCGATTTCGAGCAGGCGGTTGAGCTCCTCGGGATAACGGGCGAGGTTGCTCACATGCCAGCGGCGGATCAGCCACATGAGGCTGGCCACCAGCAAGCCAAAGCCAGTGATCGCGCCATAAGCGTTGAGACCCATGCCTGACGAGAAGGTGTAGAGGCCGCCCAGGGCCAAGATGCACAACTGTTCGTTGAAGTTCTGAACGGCAATGGAGCGGCCAGCCCCCATGAGGTTGTGGCCCCTGTGCTGGAGCAAGGCGTTCATGGGGACAACGATGAAGCCACCCAAGGCACCCAGCAAAATCAAAAACGGGACGGCCACCCAGAGGTTGGTGATGAAATTCATCAACAAAACCACAACACCCATGCCGGCTCCCAACACGATGAAACGAGGCGCATCGTCAAGGCGGGTCTTGAGCGAGGCCCACACCGCACCGGCTGCCGTGCCAATCGCCACCACACCCACCAAACCTGAAGCTTGTGAAGTGGTGTAGCCCAAGGCCAGCGCGCTCCAGGCCAAAACGATGTAACGCAGGTTGCCACTCACGCCCCAAAACAGCGTGGTGGTGGCCAATGAAATTTGGCCCAGCTTGTCTTGCCACAAGCGGCGGTTGCAATCGCGAAAGTCGGGCAAGAGCGCCAGCAGGTTGCGAAACAAACTCATGCTGGGATCACGGCGCATAGGCACCATGTCGACACCGGTGTGCGGAATGCGGGTGTTGATCCATGCCGCCAAGCCATACACCAACACCATGAGCGAAATGGCGGCTTCAGCCGGCGTGTCGATGCCGGTGTCGATCAAGGGCAGGTCAAATCCCAACAGGAAATCGGCCACACTGGCGCGCATGAGCGTGCCACCCAACAGCACGCCCAAGATGATGGATGCGATGGTCAGGCCTTCGATCCAACCATTGGCCTTGACCAACTGCGAAGCGGGCAATAGCTCAGTGAGGATGCCGTACTTGGCGGGCGAGTAAGCGGCCGCGCCCAAACCCACGAGGGCATAAGCCAGCAAAGGGTGATGTCCGGCAAGCATCAGCAAGCAACCCACCAGCTTGATCGAGTTGCTGATCAACATCACCGCACCCTTGGGCCGGGAATCGGCAAACGCACCGACAAAAGGCGCGAGGATCACGTAAAAAAGGGCAAACATGGGGACCAGAGCGGCCCGCTGCCATTCGGCACCGCCGCTGGTGCGAATCAATTCAACTGCGGCGACGAACAAAGCGTTGTCTGCCAACGAGCTGAAAAACTGGGCCGCCATGATGGTGTAAAAACCGCGCTTCATGGCCATCAGCAGTGCATGTTCATTTGAAAAATTGGGGCTCAGCCACTCTCTGGAAGACGAGTCGCGGGGTTATATCATGGCCCCAATCACCCTCATGACCTTATGCCCAGACCGATTCAAGCCCGCATCCACACCGACGCCATGCGTCACAACCTGCAATGCATCAAGACGCGTGCACCCGACTCCCGCGTTTGGGCCGTGGTCAAGGCCAATGCCTATGGTCATGGGCTAGACGCCGCGTTTGAAGGGTTTCGCGCTGCCGATGGATTTGCCTGCCTCAATTTGGAAGAAGCGCAAACCTTAAGGGGTCTGGGCTGGCGTGGGCCAGTGTTGTTGCTCGAGGGCTCATTTGATCCGCGCGACTTGGAGGTTTGTTCGCGACTCGGGCTTTGGCATGTGGTTCATCACGATGCCCAGATCGACGCCCTGAGCGCCCACAAAACCCAAGTCCCGCACCATGTTTTCCTCAAAATGAATTCGGGCATGAACCGCCTGGGATTTGCCCCCGAGCGTTTCAGAGCTGCTTGGTCCAGGCTCAATGCCTTGCCTCAAGTTGACGAGATCACCCTGATGAGCCACTTCAGCGATGCCGATGGCCCGCGCGGCATCGTCCATCAGGTGGAGACTTTTGCCCGTCACAGCGCCGACTTGCCCGGCGAGCGTTCGCTGTGCAACAGCGCGGGGGTGTTGCGCCATGCCAGCGCTGCAGGCGTCTGTGCCGACTGGGTGCGCCCCGGCATCGCTCTTTATGGCTCAAGCCCAGACCATCCTGAGCACGGATCAAAAGACTGGGATTTGCAAGCCACCATGAGTTTGGTGAGCGAGTTGATTGCCGTGCAGCAACTCCAAGCGGGCGACACCGTGGGCTATGGCTCAAGCTTCACCGCCAGCGAGACCATATGGATCGGCATTGCAGCTGGTGGCTATGCCGACGGCTTGATGCGCTCAGGCAGCAACCAGGCGCCAGTGCTGGTCTGTGGCGTTCGCTGCCAGCTGGTGGGGCGAGTCAGCATGGACATGTGTGCGGTGGATTTGCGACCGCTCATTCATGCCGGCATCACGCCTCGCGCGGGTCTGCCCGTGACGTTTTGGGGGCAGGGTGACGATGGGGTCATGTTGCCCATCGACGAGGTGGCTCAAGCTTGCGGCACGATTGCCTATGAGTTGATGTGTGGCGTCACCGCTCGGGTGCCCAAAATCATTTTTTCTTGCGCAGACCAATCCACATCACCGACCCCACCACGATGAGGCAGCCCAGCACCTGCTGAAGGCTCAGGTTTTGTCCCAGGATGAACCAGGCGAGCACCAGCGAGAACACGGGCTCTGCGTTCATGATGGCCGAGTTGCCCGCCACGCCAAGTCGGGGCAACACGATGAACATGATGGTGAAGGCCGTGCCATAAAGAAGGGTCAACAAACCCAGTCCCACCCAACCCAATGGGGCGCTTGGCCAATGCGGCCCGCCGTGCGAAGCCACCACCACCAAGGCCATGGCGCCAGCCAGCAACATGGTGCTGGTGGTGCGAACCCGACCATCCACGCCTTCGGTTTCATGCTGGGTCCACACCAGTGCCAAACCAAAAGTGGCGCCAGCCGCCAGTGCAAACAACACCCCAGGCAACACATCCTCAACGCGCCACTGGGCTTGTCCAGCGAGAACGCCCGTGACATCCAAAGCCAGGATCAAACCCAAGACGATGACCGGCATGGCCAGCAGGACCGAGCGTTCGGGTGAGTTGCGATAAATCAGGCGGTCCCACATCGCCGTCCACAAGGGGTAGGTGTTGAACGCCAGCAAGGCCAGGGCCACGGGCAAACGCGCCACCGCCGAGTAAAGGCATTGACTCTGAACGCCAATCATCAAGCCAACGATCAGCATGCCCCTGGCTTGACGCCGATTGGGGCGCCAAGACACTCGGTTGAACCAGACGATGGCAAAGACGACCAAGGCCGTCACCAAGCTGCGCGAGGCCACAGCAGTGGCGACATCGACGCCATGGTTGAACGCAAGGCGTGCCGCAATGTGGTTGGACGCCATCATCAAGGCAATGAGGAGCAGCGTCAGAAAGGCCGTGAGTTGAATGGCTCGGGGGTTTGAAGCAGAAGTCATGGCTGCATTATGGGCTTTGGCTATGATGGCCGGTTGACTTTCACCGCAAGGCGCACAAATTTGAACTCCCTTACCGATGGCAAAAAGCTGGCCCCCGATCAAGGCCAAAGCGGTGACCTGGCCAAGGTGAGTCCTGAGCGCCCTGAGCGCCCCGAGCACCTTGTTGGTTCTGTTCGTCATCGCGAGCCTGAGGTGATTGCCGTTCGTGGGGCGCGCACCCACAACCTGGCCAATGTCGATGTCGACATCCCCCGCAACCAATTGGTCGTCATCACCGGCTTGTCGGGCTCAGGCAAATCGTCTCTGGCGTTTGACACGCTGTATGCCGAAGGCCAGCGCCGTTATGTCGAAAGCCTCTCGGCTTATGCCCGCCAATTTCTGGATCGACTCGACAAGCCCGATGTGGACCTGATTGAAGGTTTGTCGCCAGCGATTGCCATCGAACAAAAAGCCACCAATCACAACCCACGCTCCACCGTCGGCACGGTGACCGAGATCCAGGACTATTTGCGATTGCTCATGGCGCGCGCAGGCACACCGCATTGCCCCGACCATCAGCTGCCTTTGGTGGCGCACACTGTGGCCAAGATGGTCGACACCGTGCTGGCCTGGCCCGAGGGCGAACGCTTGCTGGTTCTGGCACCCACTCACATGGCGTTTGAAGGCGATGTGCCAGCGCTGATCGCGGCCTACACCGCACAGGGCTTTGTGCGTTTTCGCATCAACGGCAACATGCTGGAAGCCGAAGATCTGACCGAGTCATGGATTCAAGGGCAGCAGGGGCCTCATCGCATCGAGGTGGTGGTCGACCGCATCCGGGTCCGCGCCGATTTGGGTGAGCGCTTGGCCCAAAGCTTAGAAACCGCTTTGCACTTGGCCGAGGGCAAGGTGCGTTTGCACCACCTTGACGAGGGCAGCGACACCGATTTCCAAACCCGTTTGGCATGCCCGGAATGCGATTTCCACATGGAAGCCTTGGAGCCCAGGCTGTTCTCCTTCAATTCACCCATGGGCGCTTGCCCAAAGTGCGATGGCCTGGGCATCGAAGACTTTGTGGACCCCGCTCGGGTGGTCGCCTTCCCAACGCTCAGCTTGTCCAGCGGCGCCATCAAGGGCTGGGACAAGCGCAATGCTTACTACCATGGCTTCATCCAGTCGCTGGGCAAGCACTATGGGTTCGACCCCGAAACACCGTTCGAAGAACTCCAAGCGCATGTCCAACAGGTGATCTTGCACGGCTCGGGCGATGAGGTGATTGCCTTCACCGACATCGACGCCAAGGGCCGCCACAAAACCCGTCGCCATGTGTTCGAAGGCGTGGTGACCAACATGGACAGGCGTTACCGCGAAACCGATTCGCCCGTGGTGCGCGAAGAGCTTGCGCGTTACCGCTCGCTTCGCCCCTGCCCCGATTGCGAGGGCACACGATTGCGGCGCGAAGCTCGGCACGTCTTGCTGGGCAGCGGCCCCGATGCGCTCAACATCCACCAACTGGGCGCGCTGACCTTGGCCGATGCACAAGCGCATTTCGAACACTTGCAACTCGAAGGCGGCAAAGCCGACATCGCTGACAAAGTGGTTCGCGAAATCTGTGCCCGGCTGGGTTTCTTGAACGATGTGGGTTTGAATTACCTCAGCCTCTCGCGCCGTGCCGACACGCTGTCAGGCGGCGAAGCGCAACGCATCCGCCTGGCTTCACAAATCGGTTCCGGTTTATCGGGGGTGATGTATGTGCTCGATGAACCCAGCATCGGTTTACATCAGAGAGACAACGACAGGCTCATCGCCACCTTGCGTCGATTGCGCGACTTGGGCAACAGCGTCATCGTGGTCGAGCACGACGAAGACATGATTCGCGCGGCAGAGTACTGCATCGACATGGGCCCCGGCGCTGGCGTTCGCGGTGGACGCGTGACGGCCCAAGGCACACCCGATGAATTGATGCGCAACCCCGAATCGCTCACCGGGCAATACCTGCAAGGCAAGCGGCAAATTGCTGTGCCCGATCAGACCCGGCATTGGCTGGCCAAGTTCGCCAACGAGGCCGAGCGCGAGCCCGTGAAAAACGCTTTTGGCCAGGTGGTGCAACCCGCCTTGCCCATGCTCAGCGAGCGCCATCACAGCCACCAATGCCTGCGCATCGAAGGCGCACGCGGCAACAACCTGCAATCGGTGGATGCCGTGTTCCCCATCGGCCTGCTCACCTGCGTGACTGGGGTATCGGGTTCTGGCAAATCGACGCTGGTCAACGACACCTTGGCCGCGCATGCTTTGCGGGTGTTGCACCGCGCCCATGGCGAGCCTGCCGCCTTCGATGACTTTCACGGTCTTGAGCACTTGGACAAAGCCATCGTCGTGGATCAGTCGCCGATTGGTCGAACCCCCAGATCCAACCCCGCCACTTACACCGGTTTGTTCACGCCGCTGCGCGAGTTGTTCGCTGAAGTCCCGCTCGCTCGCGAGCGCGGCTATGGCGCGGGTCGGTTCTCGTTCAACGTGGCGGGGGGGCGCTGCGAAGCTTGCCAAGGCGATGGCGTGGTGCGGGTGGAGATGCACTTTTTGCCCGATGTCTACGTGACCTGCGATGTCTGCCACGGCCAACGCTACAACCGTGAAACCTTGGAGGTGCGCTACAAAGGGCTTCACATCGCCGAGGTGTTGAACCTCACCGTTGACCGGGCGCTGGAGGTGTTTTCCGCAGTGCCTGCGCTGCATCGCAAATTGCAAACCCTGGCCGACGTGGGTCTGGGCTACATCCGGCTTGGCCAGCCCGCCACCACCCTGTCTGGAGGTGAGGCCCAGCGCGTGAAGCTGGCGCTGGAGCTGTCGCGGCGCGACACGGGTCGAACGCTTTACATCTTGGACGAGCCCACCACGGGCTTGCACTTTGCCGACATCGAACTCTTGCTCAAGGTGTTGCACCAGTTGGTCGACGCCGGCAACACCATGGTCATCATCGAACACAACCTGGATGTGATCAAAACCGCTGACTGGATCATCGACATGGGGCCAGAAGGTGGAACCGGCGGTGGTCAGGTCATGGCCATGGGCACACCCGAAGAGCTGACCCACCAAGCGCACAGCCACACTGGGCGTTACCTCAAGCGTTATTTCGCCGATTCACCCTGATCGCAAATTTGCAACTCAGAGCCAGCGAGGTCTTATTTCAAGTCAATCACACCACGCTGTGCATCCCAATTGGGGCTGTGTTTAAATACAGTATGCCCCGCCCGATCCAAGCTCCCCAGGTTTCCCAAGTTTCACGCCAAGCGCAGCCAAAGCCCGCTGGCATCGCGACCCCTCAATTCGGGTTACCCACCCTCAAAGGCCGTGGCAGCGCACGGGATGTGCCGCACCGCTATGCCGTTTGGCAACGCGAAGCCGTGAGCGATGGATGGGACACCGAAGAGGGTCTGAGCACGGATGAACACCAAAGCCTGCCCATCACTCAGGTGCAAGAAACCCTTTGCAAATCTGCGCTCAATGCCAACGACTCGCCAGACTTGGGCTTTACCCATTCGATCAACCCCTACCGTGGTTGCGAGCACGGATGCAGCTATTGCTACGCCCGACCAGGTCACAGTTACCTCAACCTTTCGCCGGGTCTGGACTTTGAAACCCGCTTGGTGGTCAAAACCAATCTGGCCGAAGTCTTGCGAAGAGAGTTGACCTCGCCCAATTACCGCCCAGGCAAGCTGGTCCTCGGTGGTGTGACCGATGTGTACCAACCCGTTGAAAAGCGCTACGGCATCACCCGCCAGGTGTTGAGCTTGCTCAACGATCTCAAACATCCGGCTGGTCTGGTGACCAAGGGCTCTTTGATCGAACGCGATCTGGATTTGCTCAGCGCCATGAGCCAATGGCAAGGCGTGGCGGTCTACATCACGCTCACCACGCTGGACGCCGAGTTGGCGCGGCGCATGGAGCCCCGTGCTGCATCGCCCAGCAAACGGCTTGCGCTCATTCGCCGTTTGACCGATGCCGGCGTTCGCGTGGGCGTGAGCGTGTCGCCACAAATCCCTTTTCTGAATGTCGACCTTGAACAGTGCTTAGAGGCGGCGCGCGATGCGGGCGCAAGCAGCGCTTTCTACACGGTCTTGCGCTTGCCGCAAGAACTCGCCACCGTGTTTCAGGAGTGGCTGTTCAGCCACTACCCCGACAAAGCTCAACGGGTGATGAACCGCGTTCACGAGCTGCATGGCGGCCGCATCTACCGCAGCGACTTTGGCTTGCGCCACAGCGGTCAGGGGGTTTGGTCTGAATTGATCGCTCAACGGTTTGCCAAAGCCTGCCAGCGTCTGGGCCTGCATCGCGAAGCCGCGCCACTGAACCTCTCTTTGTTCAAGCCCGCAACTGACCCCAGGTCCGCGCAGCTCTCGCTGTTGTGAAAACAAGGCAATTTCAGACTCAAGCGCAAGTTCTGGCTCCAGTTCTACACTTGCCCCATGCAATTGCTCGACGCCCTCGCCACCGAAGCCGCCTTGCCTCATGTGGAATTGGCCAATGCCATCGCGGCCTTGCTCACCAGTGGTCAAGCCAGTGTGCCGACCCGGCTTGTGCCCGAAGTCTCGCCTGGGGCTAGGTTGTTTGTCATGCCCGCCAGCGATGGCGTCATCGCCATCACCAAACTCATCAGCCTGGTGCCAGGCAATCCAGACCGAGGATTACCAGCGATACAGGGGCAAGTGGTGGTTTTCGATGCCGTGGATGGCCGCTGTCTCATGAGCCTGGATGGACCCACGGTGACCGCAAGGCGAACCGCAGCAGTGAGCTTGCTCGCCGCCCTTTCACTCACCCAACGCCGAGATGGCGATGTGCTCATCGTGGGCGCCGGTGTGCAGGGCAAAGCCCACCTCGAAGCCTTTGCCGAGGGCTTGGGGTTGAAGCGCTTTTGGATCGCTTCGCGCAGCATGAGCAGCGCCCAAGCCCTTGCGGATCATGCCCAAGCCTTAGGGCTTTGGGCCCAGGCCGTGCGAGACCCCAAAGAAGCCTTGGGGCAATGCGATTGGGTGCTGACTTGCACACCGGCTTTATCGATCTGCATGAACGACATGCCCAAACCCGGTGCGTTCATCAGCGCCGTCGGAGCCTACACGCCGGCCATGGCAGAGTGGGCTAGCGAAGTGTGTGTGGCCTTGTCGACATCCTCACGCATCGTGGTCGACAGTCGCGATGCCGATCACGAGGCGGGCGATTTGATCCAAGCGGGTTTGAACGTGGCCAACTACCCCACTCTGGCCGATGTGATCACCTCAAAGCACCCAGCACCAGCCCATCGCGAGGGCGGCGTGTTCTTTCACAACTGCGGATGGGCTGGTTGGGATTTGGC
>JBEAMY010000216.1:0-6416 GCA_041165725.1 Pseudomonadota bacterium | reverse complement strand
CGGTGAGCCGTCAAAGTGGCCCAATCCATGGCCTGACCGCGAGGCAACAAGGCCAAACGACGGCGTTCACTGTCAAGAGAAGCCTGCCAGCGCCCCAAAAGAGCGCCTTCAGCCAATCCGTCCAGCCATTCGTCAACCGCTCGGCCACCCAAGGGGGCACTAGGAACACTTTGGTTGCACAGCAAAACCAGGTCACAACCGGCGTTCAGGGCCATTTCAGCGGCTGCGGTGAAACCCAGAGCCTGACCTCGCAAGACGCGTGCACCCTCCATGGACAAGTCGTCGCTGAAGATGGCCCCTTGAAAGCCCATTTGCTGGCGAAGAATGGTCTGCAGCCAGATGCTTGAAAAGCCAGCAGGACAGTCGTCCACCTTGGGGTAAATCACATGGGCAGGCATGACGCTGTCGAGCAAGGACGACATCCAACGGTATGGCAAGGCGCAGTCTTCCAATATGGTTTTCAAGGGCCTGTCATCCACGGGGACATCGACATGGGAATCGGCTGCCACATGGCCATGTCCGGGAAAGTGTTTGCCACAGCTGGACATGCCCGCTTGCGACAAACCCAGGATCAGAGATTCGGCCAGCAAGGACACCACTCTGGGGTCGCGTGAAAAAGCCCGATCCCCGATCACTGCGCTGGGGCCGTGATCCAGGTCCAACACTGGGGTGAAGCTGAAGTCCACGCCACAAGCGCGCAACTCACTGGCCAAGACCCAGCCTGCATCGCGCGCCAGCGCACAGGCCGCCATGGCCGAGTGGCCAGGCTGGCTTTCAGCGGCCATCCAACGCTCGCCCAAATGCCGCATGGGCGGCAAATGCGTGAAGCCATCTGTGCGAAAGCGTTGGACCCGACCGCCCTCGTGGTCGACCGCAATGAGTGCATCAGGTCGCACGGCTTTGATCTCGGCACACAAGGCGCTGAGCTGTTGCCGGTTTTGCCAATTGCGTGAAAAAAGGATCAGACCACCGGTCATGGGATGCGACAAACGCTGTCGGTCCACCGCGCTCAAACTGGTGCCCGCAATGTCAATGATGGCGGGGGAATGGTGAGAAGAATCAGGATTCATCTTGGGTTTCCACAATCACAAAACTCACTGCGTAATCGGTCTCATCGCTCAAGCTGACCTTGGCCTTCAAACCGCGCGCTTGCATCCATTCTTGCAAAGGTCCATGGCAAGTGATCATGGGTTGCCCCCCTGGCGAGGGCGTGATTTCGCAGCGTGACCACACCATGGGCATGCGCATGCCAAGACCTATTGCCTTGCTGAACGCTTCTTTGGCAGAAAAACGCGTTGCCAAAAAACGCACCCCTCTTTCCGGACTTCTCAAAGACCTGGCTTGCCAAATTTGCCACTCTAGTGGACCGAGGATTCGGCGGACAAACCGCTCGCCGTGCCGTTCGAAAGCGGCGCGAATTCGCCGGACATCGCAAATGTCTGTGCCAATGCCGTAGGTGCTCATGCGTGCGACTTGGCGATGACGGCCAGATAAGCTTTGATGGCTTGCTCGTAGCCCATGAGCAAGGCATCGGCCAGCAAAGCATGTCCGATGGACACCTCCACCACACCTGGCACGGTGCTGAGGAATTCGCCCAGGTTGTGCAAATTGAGGTCGTGGCCTGCGTTGACTTCCAGCCCCAGTGCCAAAGCCGCCATTGAGGCCTCGCGGTACTGGGCCAGCACCCCGGCTTGATGCGATGTGCCGTGTGCCCTGGCGTAGGGTTCGGTGTAGAGCTCGATGCGTTGCGCGCCCAATTCGTGCGCCCGCTTGACTTGTTGCGGATCGGGGTCAACAAACAGGCTGACACGAACACCCAGAGCCTGAGCCTCTTCAATCAGGGGTTTGAGCCTTGGGCCGTCTGCTTGCAAATCCCAGCCGTGGTCGCTGGTGACCTGACCCATGGCATCCGGGACAAAGGTGGCCTGGTGCGGGCGAACGGCTTTCACATGATCCATGAGGTTGTGAAAGGGATTGCCTTCGATGTTGTATTCGCGACCCGGCCAGCGACTGATGAGCTGTGCCAGAGGTGCGACATCGTCAGCCCGGATGTGGCGCTCATCTGGCCGGGGATGAACGGTCAAACCATGGGCACCCGCCACTAAACAGACCTCGGCCAGTGCATTGAGGTTGGGCAGGTTGAGTGAAAGCGGCCGCGAGTTGCGGACCAAGGCGATCTTGTTGAGGTTGACCGAAAGAGAAGTGCTCATAGGTTTTGCATGTCCATCATCAACTGACGGGTGTGCAGTTGCTGAACGCCACAATGGTAGTGCAACACCTGCCTCAATTGATGTTGCAAGGCAGAGCGCCAACTCGCTTCCCAACTGGCCAGCGCTGCCAATACCGCCGACCAAGGCGAGTCGTGATCCAACGCTTGCTGCAAAACCAACCACGCTTGGGCTGGCAAGGCCTTGTCGTGAGGTGGCACCGCCATCAGGCCAGATTCAACCGTGAGCATGGCTTGGCCCTGCAATTCGCCTTGTGTGAGTGTGAAACGATTCAATTCGGGAAGATGCCCCATGGCGCGCAACAACATCAACTCAAAGCCGCGCAAGATCACTGATACGGGCAATTCATCGGGCTTGGCCAAGGCCCTGATGGTTTGGCCATAGCCGTCAAACAAGGCCTCATGCGGGTCTTCGCGCGGCAAAAGCCGCATGAGCAATTCGTTGAGGTACATGCCCGCGAGCAAGGCTTCGCCCTGAGGCATGAGGTCAGTGCCTTGCCAGTCGGCGCTTTTGAGGTTTTTGACTTCTCCGTCTCCTGTGAACGCCACGGCAATGGGCTGCAAAGGCAAGAGAACAGGACGAAATTGAGAGTGCGGTCTTTTGGCACCCTTGGCTGCGAGGACCACCCGACCTTGATGGCGGGTAAAGACATCGAGGATCAGACTGGATTCGCTCCAATCGTAGCCGTGCAAGACCCATGCAGGCTCATCGCTGATTCGTTTGATTCTGGGCTTACTCGTAGCCAAAGCTGCGCACCCGAGCCTCGTCGTCGGCCCAGCCTGATCGGACCTTGACCCACAACTGCAGGAACACCTTGGCTCCCATGAGCTTTTCAAGCTCAACCCGCGCCTCGGTGCCGATGCGCTTGAGTCGCTCACCGCCCTCGCCAATGATCATGGCTTTGTGGCTGTCGCGCTCAACCACCAAGGTTGCAGCCAGCCTGACCATCCGCTCCACTGTTCGACCCGCCTCTTCCTCGAATTGCTCAATCACCACGGTGGATGTGTAGGGCAACTCGTCACCCGTCAGGCGAAAAAGTTTTTCGCGAATGATTTCTGCTGCCAAAAAACGTTCGCTGCGGTCGGTGAGTTCATCGGCCTGATACCACCAATCCTGCTCGGGCAAATGCTTTTCGCACACCGTCAAGAGGCGATCCACATGCTTGGGGTCTTTGGCCGACATGGGCATCCATTCGGTGAATTGATGCCGCTCGCTCATGTCCCTCAACCAGCCTGCAAGCTCTTCTCGGCGGCCCACGCGGTCGAGCTTATTGGCCACCAAGACCGTGGGAATGCCAGGTTTAAGCAAGGACAACACTTTGGCATCGGCCAAAGTGAATTGCCCGGCTTGAACCATGAACAGCACCAGATCCACATCGCCCACCACACCCATGACGGTTTTGTTGAGCGAACGGTTCAAAGCGTTGTTGTGACGGGTCTGAAAACCCGGCGTGTCGACAAAAATGAATTGGGTGTCTTCACGCGTGCGAATGCCGGTGATGCGATGCCGCGTGGTTTGGGCCTTGCGCGAAGTGATGCTGATTTTTTGACCCACCAGGGCGTTGAGCAAAGTGGACTTGCCGACATTGGGCCGACCCACAATGGCAATGAGTCCACATCGTTTTGCAGCAGTCATGAGCCAGCGCCCTCCACACTTTCGAGCACCGCGGCGGCAGCAGATTGCTCTGCTGATCGGCGCGAACTGCCAATGCCCCTGCGCGTGAGTTGCAAGGATTCGATTTCACATTCGACATCAAAAGTCTGCTCGTGCGCAGCGCCAGTGATGGCCACGATGCGGTAATGGGGCAAGGGCAACTTGCGGGCTTGCAGCCATTCTTGAAGCGCCGTTTTGGCATCCTTGGATGCAGCCTTGACCTCGGGGCGCAATTCGGTGCCCTCAAAAGCAGCCAAGACCACACGGCGCACCACATCAAAGCCGGCATCCAAATAGATGGCACCCAAAATAGCCTCGAAGGCATCAGCCAGGATGGAAGGTCGGTTTTCACCGCCTGTTTTGCGCTCGCCCTCGCCCAAGCGAATGACCTTGGGCAAGCCCCATTGCAAAGCCCGTTCATGCAGCGACGATTGCTGGACCAAATGGGCTCGTGCACGCGAAAGTTCGCCCTCTGGCAAGGTACCCATGGCACCAAAAAGCCGTTCAGAAATGACCAGGCTCAAGACCGAGTCGCCCAGGTACTCCAGCCTTTCGTTGTGGTCGATGGAGGCGCTTCGATGGGTGAGCGCGCGCTCCAGCAATTTGCGATCTTTGAAGCGATGTCCGAGTTGAACCTGCAACTGTTCTAAGGCGTCGGGCGATTCACCCGCTCGCTTGGCCATGGTGTCGCGGCCAGCCTCACTCATGATCAGTTGAAACTCCCGATGCGCTTGAGGTTGCCAAAGTTCATCCAAACGAAGAAGGCTTTACCCACCACATTTTTTTCTGGCACAAAACCCCAGTAGCGGGAATCCAGAGAGTTATCGCGGTTGTCGCCCATGACGAAGAAGTGGTATTCGGGGACTTGGCAGCTCACCCCTTCAGCGCTGTAGTGGCAAAGCTCCTTGCCGGGGAAATTGGACACCCCACCCAAATAGATGGGCGCTTGCGGATTGATGAGCAAACGATGCGCACGGAACTCATCCATCTCCTTGGAGGTCGCTCCAATGGGCAGTTTTTCTTCAAACTGTCGGGTGTAAGTCATGCTGTCTGAATCAAAGAAATCATTCAGACGGCCTTGTTCAACCACTTTGCCGTTGATGGTGAGTTGTTTGTTGAGGTAAGCCACTGTGTCGCCAGGAACGCCCACCACGCGTTTGATGTAGTCGACTTTGGGGTTGGGCGGATAGCGAAAGACCACCACATCGCCACGGCGAACGGGGTCGCCACGGGTGACTTTGGTGTTGATCACGGGCAAGCGGATGCCGTAGTGAAATTTGTTCACCAGAATGAGATCGCCCACCAACAGGGTGGGAATCATGGAGCCGGAGGGAATCTTGAAAGGCTCAAAAACAAATGAGCGCAACACAAACACCACTGCGATCACCGGGAAGAGGCCAGCGGTCCAATCCAACCACCAAGGTTGGCGCATGACATTGGCCTGAGCCTTGGCAAAGTTGTCTTCTGGCATGGCGATCCCTTGCGCCTGCAAACGCTCGCGTTGCTCATGCGCTTGCTTGGCCAATCGCTCGGCAGCGGCCCTGCGGGCAGGCAAGAAATGCCAGCGCTCAGCCAGCCAGTAAATGCCCGTGACCAGAGTGGCCAACAACAACATCAAAGGGAAATTGCCCTCGTGAAAGCCAAAATACCAGGACAGGCCGTAGGCTGCAAAAGCAGCCAATATTGCGGCGGTGAGTGTGGGCATCATTCTTCTACCTGCAAGATGGCGAGGAAGGCCTCTTGGGGCACCTCCACCGTTCCGATTTGTTTCATGCGTTTTTTGCCAGCCTTTTGCTTTTCCAGCAGCTTGCGTTTGCGGGTGATGTCACCCCCGTAGCATTTTGCCAGCACGTTTTTACGCATGGCTTTGACGGTTTCACGGGCGATGATGTTGGCACCAATGGCGGCCTGAATGGCAACGTCAAACATTTGGCGGCTGATGATTTCGCGCATTTTGGAAGCCACTGCACGGCCACGGTATTGGGCTTGCGAGCGGTGAACGATGATGGACAAGGCATCGACTTTTTCTCCGTTGAGCAAGATGTCGACCTTGACCACATCAGAAGCGCGGTACTCCTTGAACTCATAGTCCATGGACGCATATCCGCGTGAAACCGATTTGAGTTTGTCGAAGAAATCGAGCACGATTTCACCCAAGGGCAACTCGTAGGTGAGCATGACTTGGCGACCGTGGTAGCTCATGTTGACCTGCACGCCACGCTTTTGATTGCACAAGGTCATCACGCTGCCCACATGCTCCTGAGGCATGTAGAGGTGAACCGTGACGATGGGTTCGCGGATTTCCTGGATGCGTCCTTGGTCGGGCATTTTGGAAGGGTTTTCCACCCAAATCACTTCGCCGTCTGCTTTTTCGACTTGGTAGACCACGCTGGGGGCAGTGGTGATCAAGTCTTGATCGAACTCACGCTCAAGTCGTTCTTGAACGATTTCCATGTGCAGCAGGCCCAAAAATCCGCAGCGGAAACCAAATCCCAGGGCTTGTGAAACTTCGGGCTCAAATTGCAAGGACGAATC
>JBEAMY010000215.1:0-3102 GCA_041165725.1 Pseudomonadota bacterium | reverse complement strand
CAGCAGCAATGTCTGGGGGGTGTAACCCGTCAAATTGCTGAACAGTAAAGAGGCGTTGGCATCGAGCTTGCTCACCAAGCCCATGAGATCCACATCCAGGTAGGCCGAGCCACTGGCCACGAACACTTGCCCGATCACATCTTGGTTGGTGAAGCTGGTGCCGGCAGAAAACGGCGTCCCTGACCCCGAAATCGCGGTCACCTGCTTGTTGGATTGCGGGTTCGCATACAGCAAAATTCGCCCATCCGTTGCGGCTCCCACATGAACCGACAGTCCACCATTGATGTAAACCTGTCGCTCCCCATAGTCGCGGATGCCATCCATGCCCATGGTGAGCTTCCACTGAAAGGTGAAGTCTTGCTCGCCGATATTGGGCAGGGTGGCGCTCGCCAGGCGCAATCGCAGCAGCGGCGACTTGCCCACTGTGCTGGGATTGCCATCAAAGGTGGCAATCAGGTTGGTCTGGTCCAAGCCAATGCCAGCATCGATCAAGGACGCACTGAGCACGCCGCCGGCGCTGCTGATGGGAACGGTCGAGACATAAGTCTGCGCACCGTTGTCCCCCGTGTCGATCAGCAGGGCGTTGGCATCATTGGCGAGAACCCAATTGGCCATGGTGTTCAACGCTCGCGGAAAGCGTTTTCTTTCACAGCGGTCAGCGGCTTGGTGATGTAGCGCAGCACGGTTTTGCTGCCGGTGACGATGTCCACCTGGGCTTGCATGCCAGGAATGATGGGCAGTTTCTTGCCCAGGCTTTCCATGGCTGTGGTGGAGGTTTCAATGCGCACTTGGTAGAAGGCTTGACCCTTGTCGCCCATGGGTACCGCATCGGCGCTGATGGTGGCTACCTTGCCCTCCATGGCGCCGTAAATCGAATAGTCGTAAGCCGTGAGCTTGACCTTGGCCGGCTGCCCAATGTGGACAAAGCCAATGTCTTTGGGTTGCACCAAGGCTTCCACCATCAACTGGTCATCGGCGGGGACCACCTCGGCCACCGGGTCGCCGGGCTTGACCACGCCACCCAAGGTGCTGACCAGCACGCGGTTAACAATGCCCGACAAAGGCGCGCGCATTTCGGTGCGCGTGAGTTTGTCTTTCAATGCAGGCATGGATTCTTCGAGGGCACGCAATTCAGTCAGGGTGCGGTTCAACTCTGCTGCCGATTCGGCCTTCAATTGGCGTTCCACCGACAGCTTGCGCGATTGGGTTTCTTTGACCGCCTCGGTCAGGCGCGACACCATGAGGGCCGAGCCGTCGGCGCGACCTTCGGCATCGGCCATCACGCGTTGCAAGCGCACGAGCTCGAGTTGCGGCTCCAGGCCGCGCTTGACCATCATGGCCACGATGTCGAATTCGCTGCGCGCATGCTCCAGCGTGCGCTTGGCCGTGTCGCGGGTGACGATGGTTTCTTGCAGCTCTTTTTCTTTCTGACCTACCTGCGCGTCCAGCATGGCAAGTTGCGCTTGGTGCTCGCCCATTTTGCTGAGGTAGGCGGCCAACTCATTGGCCACAAACTCGGCGCCGCTCTTGCGCAGCTCGGCAGTGAAGACAGGCTCGCGCCCTTGGGTTTGCGCCAAAAAGCGCTCGGCCCGGGCTTGCAAGGCCATCACCTGCTTGCTGCGCGCTTGAAAGTCGGCGCCAAACTGTGTGGGGTTGAGCAGCACCAGCAAGTCGCCTTGCTGCACCAGTTGCCCTTGCTTGGCTTCAATTTGGGCGACCAAGCCGCCTTCCAAGCTTTGCATAACTTGCAAGCGGGCAGAGGGCACCACTTTGCCATCGGCGCGCGTGACCGTGTCGACTTCGGCCACAGCGGCCCAGACGATCATGACCACAAAAAACCCGAGAATGAACCACATCAGCACATGCGAGCCCGGGCGGGTGCGGGCAAAGGTGCCGGCGCCTTCGATGGTGACTGAATCGCTGCGGCCCAGCCAGCGCTGCCACCAGCTTGGGGTGGGGCGGCTCATGCGGCACCTCCTGCGCGCGGCGCGCCCAAGACTTGTTCGGGGGTGCCCATGCTGAGCAAGCGGCCTTTGTCTAATACGATCACTTTGTGAACCAGTTGAATCATGGTGGATTTGTGGGTGATGACCACCAGGGTTTTGCCCTCGACCACGGGTCGCAGGCGCTCCACCAAGGTTTGCTCGGCCCCCATATCCATGGCGCTGCTGGGCTCATCGAACACCAGCATCGAGGGATTGCCCACGAGGGCCCGCGCAATGCTGATGGATTGACGTTGACCGCCAGACAAGCCCTCGCCACGCTCGCCCACTCGCAAGCCGTAGCCGTGGGGGTGCTGGCTGATGAAGTCTTCCACGCCGGCCACTTGCGCGGCTTTCAACACCGCCGCGTCGCTGGCTTGGTCAAAGCCCATGGCAATGTTTTGGCGAACAGTGCCGCTCATCAGCCACACATCTTGCAAGACCACGCCGAGGTGACGGCGCAAGTCGATGGGGTCGATCTGGCGCACATCGACGCCATCAATCAGCACCGCCCCTTTGTCGGGCTGGTACAAACCCAAAATGAGCTTGGCGATGGTGGTCTTGCCCGAGCCAATGCGGCCCAAGATGGCGACACGCTCGCCCGGTTCGATGGTGAAGGACACATTGTCAAGTGCCGGTGAAGCGGCATCGGGGTAGCTGAAGGTGACTTCGCGAAACTCGATACGGCCTTTCAGCTCATTGCGCGCCACAAACTGCGCATTGTGCGCATGCTCGCGCGGCGCAGACATGAGGTGTTGCAAGGCCTTGTAACTGGCCAGCGACTGGTTCACGCGCGTGAGCAATTGAGAGAACTGCGCCAAGGGCGAAATTGCACGCCCCGACAAAATGGTGCAGGCAATGATGGCGCCAAAGCCAATTTGGCCCTCGCCGACCAAAAAGAAACCCATGGTGACCACACCCACCTGCACCAGTTGTTGTGCCAGGTTGGCAATGTTGCCCGCAAATTGTGACAACATGCGCGACTGCAAGCCGATTTCCGATTGGTGCGTCACCGCCTCTTGCCAGCGCCGACGCATGATGGCGCCCGCCCCCAGGGCCTTGACGGTTTCCAAGCCACCAATGGTCTCAACCAAAATGGTTTGCTTGCGGTTACCGTCTT
>JBEAMY010000214.1:0-2534 GCA_041165725.1 Pseudomonadota bacterium | reverse complement strand
GTGAAGCCCTCAATTGCTTGGCCGATCATTTATCGTTACCAAGACCTATTCGCATTTCATGGGATCAAGCTCAGCAAACCTTAAGCCCTATGGTGCTGAGTTTTTGGCGGGAATCGCGTCGCATCGATGCCAGGCGCTTCAAGGCCGAATGGCCTTGGTGTTTGAGGTTTCCTCAATTGGAAGACGCATACGCGTCGAATACTTCGTGATGGGCGGTGCGATCAGCGCATGCCAATTTTGGATTCGACAAAGGCTTTGGCGGCCTCTCTGGGCAAACTCCGCCAGTACGCTGGGCTGGCGTGAACTTGGCCTCCCAATGCGGCGGCGGCGGCCCAGCCCCAACGTGGATTGAACAACAGGGCACGGCCCAGTGCCACGGCATCGGCCTGACCTTGAGAGATCACGGCTTCAGCCTGATGGGGATCGGTGATCAGGCCCACCGCAAAAGTGGGAACACCGGTTGCGGCTTTGACTTGCTGAGCAAAGTGAACTTGGTAGCCGGGGCCAATTGGAATGCGCTGTTGAGGCGATACGCCGCCCGACGACAAATGCAAGTAATCCACACCCGCTTGCTTGAGCCATTGGCACAAGGCCAAGGTCTCCTCAGGCGACCAGCCACCTTCAACCCAATCGGTTGCCGAGAGCCGAATGCCCAGAACGCCAGGGAATGCGGCCCGAACCGACTCAAATACCTCTTTGACAAAGCGGGTTCGATTTTCAAAAGAGCCGCCATAGGCATCGGTACGTTGGTTGGCGATGGGCGAGAGGAATTCGTGCAGCAAATAGCCATGGGCGCCGTGCAATTCAATCGCTTCGATGCCAGCTTGATGGGTGCGCTGCGCGGCCGACACAAAAGCCTTGCGAATGCGCTCCAGCCCTGCTGCGTCGAGGGCTTCAGGAGGCGCTTCACCTTCGAGCTGAGGAATGGCTGATGGGGCAAGGGGATGCCAGCCGCCTTGCGATTCGTTCAGCAACTGACCGCCTTTCCAGGGTTGGGCGCTGGAGCCTTTTCTCCCTGAATGCGCCAGTTGGATGCACACTGGAGTGGCAGGAGCCAGTCGTCTGGCGCGCGCCAAGGTGTCGCTCAAGGCTTGAGCCGTTTGCTCGTCCCACAAACCCAAGCACTGGGGCGTGATGCGACCTTCTGGCGTGACTGCGGTGGCCTCGATGATCATCAGGCCACAACCCGAATTGAGCAGATTGGTCCAATGGGTCAGATGCCAATCGGTGGCCAAACCCTCGTTGGCACTGTATTGGCACATGGGAGCCACCACCAAGCGATTGGGCAATGTAAGCGGGCCCTTGGGTGAAGACAAAGTCAGCGGTGAAAACAATTGGCTCATGGCATAAGACTTCCAGCAATGAAGCCACAGATGGTAATCAACTCGTCAGCACGTTGGAGTCGCGAACTTGTCGCAGCAATTGGGCGGTGCGTATAACGGGGCAAAGGCATCAGGGCGACAAAATGCCCAAGGTTTTCACACCGCGCCGAATTCCCACAGAGGCCGCAAAGCCCAAAGCATCAGAGTACATCGGGGCTTCGACACCCCAGCGATTGAACTTGGTGGCTGGGCTGTAAATCAAATCGGACTGAACCGTGGGGCTGTACCAAAGCAACACCGAACCCATGGGTTTGAGTGCACACATGCGTGAACTCAGTTCTCGCCCCAAATGGGTGGTTCCACCTTTTCTCAAATTGGGCGGGAAGTTGACGTCACCCGGGCGATGTTGGTCCCATTGATTCAAGCCCACAGGCAAGACGCCATCGTCACCCGTATTGACCAAGCCATCTTTGCCGCCCGTGCCCACATAAGTCATGCCAGATGGGTCGCCGATGAAGCTGAAAAAAACTTGGGGCTCCACTTTTTCGTCGAACTGAAATTGAAGCAATCGACCCGGTGCGCCGGTGTAGATCAAGTAGAGGGCCGCGCCATAGTATTTGGGTTGGTTGGCGGTTTCTTGGGCCGAAGCGCGGACTGCCACCCGCAAGATCACACTGGTGTCGTAACGGTGTTTGAGCCAGACATCGTTCTCCAGCGAATAGGCGTCAGACCATTCCATGCTTTTTTTGGCCACTTGAACTTCAGGAGCGTCGGCCAAGGGTTGATAGCGCGTCATCACGCCACTGGTGGCGCCCATACGAACAGTGAAGTCGTTGCCATAGACCCAGCCAAAAAAAGTCGTTTGACGGTTACTTTGAATCCAGTCGTCAATTTTGTTGGGGCGGACAAACTCATCGGCCCAGAGGTTGGTGTTGAGCTCGGTTCGTTTGGCCTGATTGATCACTGGATTGATGTCGCAACCCACAGGCGGTATCGGAGCACCGTCCATCAGTCCTTGCAAAGTGCTAGACAAGTGCGCTGTGGCTTGTGCGGGCGTGCGCCGCGCGTTCGGGTCTGCGCGCAGCAAGGCCGCTTCTTGAATGGCATCTTGAATGATGGGCAGGGCCTCGAAATTGGCCGTGGGCAAAGCGAAGTCCTCTGGCGTGAGCACCGGCATTTTGTTGGCAAGGGCTGCGGGCAGTTGAATCCCAT
>JBEAMY010000213.1:0-6343 GCA_041165725.1 Pseudomonadota bacterium | reverse complement strand
CTCAAGCACAGTGGGCCTGCGTTCTTGCTGCGCATGACGCGTGTGAGCGAGGACAGCGCTTGGAGCTTGTGCTGCGAAGTGGCCATGGCATCAGCGGGCCGTGAAGCCACCATCGGCACACAGGATTTGCCCTGTGATGAACGATGCGCGGCTGGAAAGCAAAAAACTGATGACTTGGGCAATCTCGTCGGGCTCGCCCAAGCGCCCCATGGGAATGGAGGACTTCATCAGAGCCAAGGCCTGCGGATAGGCCATGGTGGCCGCCACCATGGGCGTGGCAATGGGGCCAGGCCCCACGGCGTTGATGCGGACACCTTGATCGGCCCATTCCAGTGCCAAAGAACGCACCATGCCATTGAGGCCCGCCTTGGATGCGGCATAGGCCGCACCTCGCGCATGGCCCACCAAACCGATTTGGCTGCTGATCACCACCACGCTCGCATCGCCCGTTCGGTGCTGACGCATGCGCGCAATCGCAGCACGGGTGAGCACAAAGGTGGCATCAAGATTGAGCGCCAAAGTTTGTCGCCACTCTTGTAGCGTGGTGTCGTCTGAACCCTTCTTGAAAAAAATGCCCGCACAACAGGCCAAGGCATCAAGGCCCCCCATGGCCTGAGCCGCACGTTCGGGCAGCGCAGCACAGGCTGTGTCGTCAAGAAGGTCTTGCACAAAGATGACGGCTTTGGGCAAAGCGGCGAATAGCTCGGCGCGTTGCGCCTCGGTCTGAACCACACACGCCACCTGCGCACCATGGGACGACAAAGCCATCGCCGTGGCCCAACCAATGCCAGAACCCGCCCCGGTCACCAGAGCGCGACGGCCGGCCAGTTCAGACCCGTTCATGGTCATGCGTCACAGCCCCAAATAGTTTTTACGCAACTCAGGGTCGCGGGCCAATTCGTCGGCACGACCTTGCATGGCCACCACCCCGTTTTCGATGATGTAGGCCCGATGGGCAATCGCCAAGGTCTGCACTGCGTTTTGCTCCATCAACAAAATCGGCATGCCTTCTTGGTTGATGCGTTGGATGAGCTCGAACATTTGTTCGACCAGCAAAGGCGATAAGCCCAGCGAGGGCTCATCCATGATGAGGAGCTCGGGCTCGGACATCAGGCCGCGTCCAATGGCCAGCATTTGCTGCTCGCCACCTGAGAGCGTTCCCGCAAACTGTCCAAAGCGTTCCTTGAGTCGAGGAAAAATCTGGGTCACGCGTTCCAAGTTTTGTGCGCGCCTGGGTTTGCCACGGATCAAGCTGCCCAACTCCAGGTTTTCAAGCACGCTCAGATTGGGAAAGATGCGGCGGCCTTCAGGCACATGAATCAAGCCGCGCCTGACCACGTCGCTGGACGACAAGCCCGAGATCTCTTCGCCTTGAAAGCGGATGGACCCTGAAAAGGGCCGGTAAAGGGCTGAGAGGTTGTTGTTGAGCGTGGACTTGCCCACGCCATTGCTGCCCAGCACAGCGACGATTTCACCAGCGCCCACATCGAGGTCGATGCCACGCAAGATTTCAACGCTGCCGTAACCGGCGCGCAACTGTCTGACTTCAAGCATGTTGCGCCCCCTGTCCTTGGTCCACGGCCATGTGTTGCGCCGCTCCACGGCCCAAATAGGCTTCGATCACATCGCGGTTGTTGACGATCTCGCGTGGGCTGCCTTCAGCAATGATCTTGCCGTAAGACAAGACATGGATGTGCTCCGACAGGCTCATCACCGCATGCATCACATGCTCGATCAGCAAGATGGTCACCCCGCTGTCGCGAATCTGTCGAATGATGGCAATGATTTCCAAGATCTCTTGGGGGTTGAGCCCCGCCATCACCTCATCGAGCAAAAGCAACTTGGGTTCGGTGGCCAAGGTGCGGGCCAATTCCAAACGCTTGCGACCAGCCACAGTGAGTTCGGCAGCAGGTTGATCGAGCATGCTGGCTGGAATCCCCACCCGTTGCGAAATCTCGCGCGCATGGGCCAGTGCATCGCTGCGCGCCGCATGGTGTTGGTGCGAGCCCACGGCGATGTTTTCCAACACCGTGAGCTTGGCAAAGGGTTGTGTGATTTGGAACGTCCTCACCATGCCCATGCGTGAAATTTCGTGCACAGGCTTGCCGGTGATGTCGTGGCCAGCAAATTCGACTTGGCCTTGGTTGATGGGCAAGAAGCCGGCAATGCAGGCAAACAAAGTGGTCTTGCCCGCACCGTTTGGGCCAATGAGCGCGACGATGCGCCCTTCACCCACGGTGAGCGAGGCGTTGTCCACGGCCCGCAAGCCGCCAAAGATCTTGGTCAGGTTCGAGACCTTGAGCATCATGGCCTCCCAGAGCGCGCACCGCGCTTTTTGAACAAATCGATCAAGCCATTGGGCAAGAAGGCGATGATCACCACCAGCAATGCGCCGTACAGCACCAGCGACAAACCTTGAACGGTGAACCATGCGCGAGTCACTTCGCTGATGGCAGCAAGCAGCACTGCGCCAATGAGCGGGCCGTAAACCGTGCCAGCGCCACCGATCATGCTCACCAACAGCATCTCCACAGACTTGTCGACGCCAAAGGCAATCGTGGGATCGATGTAGAGGAAGTACTGAGCAAAAAAGCATCCGCCCACACCGGCAATTGCACCCGAGATCATGAGGATCTTGATTTTTTCAGCGAAGGTGTTGATGCCCAAGGCACGGGCCGAGTCCTCGTTCTCGCGGATTGCCGCAAGCCTTGCGCCAAAGCGTGAAGACTTGAGCCACAAGGCGATCAAGATCGAGAGTGCCGTCAGCGTGAGGATGATGAAATAAAACACGCGGCGGTCTCCGAACTGGAAATTGCTCAGGGTTTGCTTCATGGGGATGAGCATGCCCAAACCGCCACCTGTGATTTCCACCGAGTTGGTGATGATGCGAAAGACTTCAGCGAAAGCCAAGGTGATCAGTGCAAAGTAAGAGCCCTTGAGACCTGCCCTGAACGACAGAGTGGCGATCAACCAACCCGCCATGGCACCGGCCAGCGCCGAAACCGGAAGGCCCAACCAAGGGTTCCAGCCCAAACGCATTTGCACCATGGTCGAGGCATAGGCCCCAACCCCAAAAAATGCGACATGGCCAAATGAGAGTTGGCCCGCAAAACCACCTGCAATGTTCCAGGACTGACCAATGAAGGCGTAGAAAAGAGCCAACACGCCAAAGTTCACCATGAAGGGCGAACTGAAGACGATGGGGAAAACAATGGCCAGTGCCAGCAAGAACAAGTGCACGGCCCAGCTTGAACGAAGGGCGCTCATCGTTTGTCTCCAAAGAGTCCCGATGGGCGGAACAACAAAATCAGGATGAAGATCAGCGAGGTGCCGATCTGCCCCAAACTTTCACCGAGGAACAAGCCGCCAAAGGATTCGGTGAGGCCCACGATCAGGCCACCAATCACTGCGCCCAAAAAACTGCCCATGCCACCGAGCACAACCACCGTGAAAGCGACGATCACGAAGACATGGCCACTGGTGGGCGAGACGTAAAAAATCGGCATGAGCAAACATGCGGCTGCACCAAGCGTGGCCAGACCAATGCCAAACGACACGGCAAAAATCTTGTCCACATCAATGCCCACTAGGCGGGCACCCAGTCGCTCCTTGGCCACAGCGCGTATCGCCTTGCCCGTGTCGGTGCGAGAGATGAACAAACCCAGCAAACCGCACAAGACCATGGCGGCAACAAACGACACCACCTTGGGCATGGCCAACAACAAAGGGCCCATCTCGATCATCTGATCGCTGTAGGACATCGAGATGGTCCTCGAGTCGCCCTTGAAGAACATGAGCGCGAGGTTTTCGATCAAGATGGACAAGCCCAGTGTGATGAGCAAGATGTTTTCATCTCGTCCCAGCGAGAGCTTGCCGATCAAGAATCGGTAAAGCACATAGCCCAGCAAGTACATGCCAGGAACCATGATGAGGAGCGCCACATACGGGTCGACTCCGGCCAGGGTCAACAAAAAATAAACCCCAAACATGGCCAGCATGAGCATGCTGCCGTGGGCGAAATTGATGATGTGAAGCACCCCATAGATCAGCGTCAATCCAGACGCGACCAAGGTGTATATGCCCCCCATCAGCAAGCCGTTGATGGCGGCTGCAGCCAATATGGTGGAATCCAACGCGCTCCCCTGTAACGGTGTTCAAAATCCCGCCCATGGCGCATCCGACATCTGGTGCGAACCGGATGCAACCAAGACCTGCAACCCTTGTGGGCTGCAGATCAGGACAGATGTTCAGTGCGGATCAGCTGAACTTGGGCTTGGGGAAGATGGGCTTGATGGCGGCAAACTCGTTGGGCCACACCACATCGATGTCGGTCTTGCTGGCTTGCAGCAAGGCCGCACGTCCACCCTGGTTTTGGCCGTTGACGAACTTGGTCGGGCCATAGGGCATGAAGTGATCGGACCAAGTGCTGGTCTCAAGTGCTGCGATGACTTTTTCACGGTCAGCAGACTTGGCGCGCTCGATGGCGTCCACATAGCACTTGACGGCGTTGTAACCACAGTAGACCTCGAAGGTGAAGAGGCCACCTTTGGCCTCGACGGCCTTGCGCATTTCCTGTGCTTTGGCGCTGCGCGGGTTGTACCAGTGGTTGAAGTCCATCATGTACTGCGCCACCTCGGGCTGCTCTTTGACAAGCTTGTAGTTGAAACCGCCACCCAACACGGAGAAGATGCCAGCGAGGTCAACTTTTTGCTGGTGCAAGGTGCGAGCCAGCAACACGTACTCGTTTTGGTAGTTGCTGATGATCACCAGGTCGGGCTTGAGCGACTTGATGCGCAAGACCAGGTTGGAGAAATCACGTGTGGGGGTGGCGTGCTTGAGGACGTCTTTGACCTCAAGGCCAATGCTGGAGATTTTGGCCTGAAGCAACTTGGCGGTGCTGGTGCCGAACTCGGAGTCTTCATGAACGAGCACCACGCTCTTGGCCACACCACCTGCAGACTTGTTCAGCTCGGCCAAACCGGCGAAGGCGTCATCCACACATTTGCCGTTACCGGGTGCGAGGCGAAAGACGTTCTTCAGGCCACGGCTGGTGATGGCGTCAGACACGCCCACGTCGATCATGAAAGGGGTGTTGTACTTGGCTGCGGCCTGTGTGGCGGGCAGTGCAATCGCACTGGAGAAGCAACCCACATAAGCCGACACGCCTTCTTGATGCAAACGCTCGACTTCGGCCACACCGACTTCGGGGCGAGATTGCGAATCGCCCAGGGCTTCCATCAACTTGACGCCACCCAGCGCCTTGACACCACCGGCTGCATTGATTTCATTGATGGCCATTTGGCAACCCATGCGGCCTTGACCGCCGCTGTAGGCCAAAGCACCGCTCACGGGGTGGATGAGGCCAATCTTGATGGGCGCTGGCTGAGCCAACAAAAGCCCGGGCGCACCCAGGGCGGTGGCCGCAGCACCAGCTTGCAAAACCAGTCGGCGGGAAATGCGTGTCTGTGACGTCATGGTTAATCCTCAATGAACGAGTGGAAGAATGGTTTAAATTGTTCTATTGATAGAACAATAGATCTGACTGTGCAATCATTGTCAAAAGAAGTCAAGGGGTGATTCCCCAGAAGGGTGATTTGGCGCTCGCATGGACCATGCTCACTACGAATACAGCGCGATGCCCTTTCGCAAAAAGGGGCTTTTGCCACCAGGGCTGCACCTGTTCGCGGTGATTTTTCTGGAGCACTGGGATTTCCAGTCGCCTGCAGACAGCGTGCGTGATCCGCGTTTTGTCGGAGAGTTCGGCAGCTTCAATCCCGACTACCGAAGCTGGACCCAACGCGAATACGGTTTGCGCATTGGCGTGTTCAGGCTCATTGAGTCTTTGCAGGCCCATGGCATTCGACCGGGTGTTGCGGCCAATGCCTTGGTGCTGCCGCGCGTGCCCACGGCCATCGCGGCATTGCAGGGTATGGGCGCGCAATGGATTGGCCATGGCATCACTGCAACTCGCATGATGCATTCGCGCATGAGCGTGGATGAGCAACAACAACACATCGCTGATTCACGCTCGGCTTTTGAGTCCACTTTGGGCCTTGTGCCCCAAGCCTGGCTGAGTCAGGACTGGGGAACCACCGAACACACTTGGCGCTTGCTCAGTCAAGCCGGTTTTCGCTACACCCTTGACTGGGGCAACGACGACCAACCGTATTGGATGAAGCCGAGCGATGAATCGGTCAAGCCTTTGCTTGCGCTCCCTCTCAGTAGCGAATGGGACGATGTGCAAGCGCAATGGATGCGACACCTCGAGCCCCGTGAACACGCAGGGATGATTCACGAGGCCGCCCTCAGCTTGCATGCCGAGAGCCTGCAAATGGGGCAAGGT
>JBEAMY010000212.1:0-5448 GCA_041165725.1 Pseudomonadota bacterium | reverse complement strand
CAGGGCGATTGAGCACCAAATGTGCGAAGTGGGGCTCTTGCCTCAGTTCAAAGCAGGGCGTGGACATGATCAGGCCCGCGGGAAAGTGCCAGGCAAGAGGATGCTTTCATCCACCTGGGCGATTTGTGTTCTGCCACAAAACGCCATGGACAGGTCGAGTTCCTTGTGAATGATCTCCAGCGCTTTGGTCACGCCAGCTTCGCCCATGGCACCTAGGCCATACAAAAATGCGCGGCCGATGTAAGCGCCCTTGGCACCTAGCGCGAGGGCGCGCAAGACATCTTGTCCGCTGCGCACGCCGCCGTCCATGTGCACTTCGATCTGCTCACCCACCGCCTTGACGATGGCGGGGAGGGCTTCAATGCTGCTTTGTGCGCCATCGAGTTGTCGTCCACCATGGTTGGACACGATGAGCGCATCAGCGCCAGAGTCCACTGCGCGCTGGGCATCTTCCACATCCTGAATCCCTTTGAGGATCAGCTTGCCGCCCCATTGGCGTTTGATCCACTCGACATCGCCCCAGTTGAGGGCGGGGTCAAACTGCTTGGCGGTCCATTCGCTGAGTGAGCCCATGTTGTCCACGCCAGAGACATGGCCAACGATGTTGCCGAACTGCCTTCGCGATGTGCCCAGCATGCCCATGCACCAGCGCGGCTTGGTGGCCATGTTGATGAGGTTGGCCAGCGTGAGTTTGGGTGGCGCCGACAAACCGTTTTTCAAGTCTTTGTGGCGTTGGCCAAGGATTTGCAGATCCAAAGTGAGCACCAAGGCAGAGCAACCTGCCTTTTTGGCCCGATCGATGAGGCGTTCGATGAAGCCACGGTCGCGCATCACATAGAGCTGGAACCAAAAACCGGGTCCTGCGTGCTGGGCCACGTCTTCAATGGAGCAGATGCTCATGGTGGAGAGCGTGAAAGGAATGCCAAATCGTCTGGCGGCCCGAGCGGCGAGGATTTCGCCATCGGCATGTTGCATGCCTGTGAGCCCTGTTGGGGCAATGGCCACGGGCATGGCCACGGGCTGGCCAATCATTTCGGATGCGGTGCTGCGGCCTTCCATGTTGACGGCCACACGCTGGCGAAACTTGATTTTCTGAAAATCATTTTCATTCGCCTGATAGGTGCTTTCGGTCCAGCTTCCTGAATCGGCGTAGTCGTAAAACATGCGCGGTACGCGGGATTGAGCGAGGCGTCGCAGGTCCTCGATGTTGGTGATCACGGTCATGGTTTGTGCTCCTCTATGACGCGGATGTTATAGGCTAGGGCTGGTTTTGAATCTAGGTGTCGTCACAGGGGCATCATGGCCAGGTTTGAACGCTCACCTGGGGCAAAAGGGTGCGGACATCGTGGGCTTCGCACAAAGCGGTGCCCGGATTGAGCAAGGCCGCAGAGCCAGCGGCCATGGCCGAGCGCAAGCAATCGGCGGGGGCACCCGCTTGCAGCCAAGCCCAGACGGCACCGGCCACAAAGCTGTCGCCAGCGCCTATGGTGGTGCGAGGCGAGACCTTCACCGAAGGGCTTTGCCACGCTGACTCAGCGCCCACCCAAATCGCGCCGCGCTCAGCCAGCGACACAGCCACCCATTGGGCTTGACCGGCCAGCACCAAAGAGCGTGCCGCTTGGACGATCTCGTGATCGTTGCTCAGGCGTTGTCCGCAAAGCTCAGCCAACTCTTTTTCGTTGGGCTTGTAGAGAAGAACGCCTTCGGCCAAGGCCTGGCGCAGCAAAGGGCCATGGCTGTCGAGCACCACGGGAATGCCCTTGGCGCGCGCCGCACGAATGAGTTGGGCGTAGGCGTCATCTGGGATGCCAGGCGCTGCCCCACCGCTCAACACCAACACCCGGTTGGGCAAATGGCTGCACACCCAATCGCGACAAGCAAGCCACTCGCTGGTTTGAACCGAGGGGCCGGGCAATACAAAGCGGTAGTCCTGTGCCGACTTGAGTTCGTGCACCGAAAAACTTTGGTGCATGTTGGCTTCAATGGGGATGATGTGATGCTGAACGCCCTCTTGATCGAGCAGTTGCGTGTGGTGCGCACCGCTCACACCACCGCTCAGGTGGCAAGACACGACGTTGACTCCCAAACGATGCAGCACGCGTGCCACATTGACACCGCCACCACCCGGATGATTGAGCACCGGGCCACACCTGAGTTTGTCGACAGGGCGAACTTCGTCCAGGGTGGTGAGGACATCCAGTGCGGGATTGAGGGTGAGGCAAAGAACGTCGGTCATGGCTGAACGCTCAGGTCCTCAGGCCAGCCGCTGTTGATGCCGCTCGATTTGCTGACGCACCTGTTCGGGTGCGGTGCCGCCCACTGTGTTTCTGGCGTTCAAAGAGCCACGCAGGCTCAAGACTGCATAAACGTCTTGATCGATGCTGGGGTGAAAGCCTTGCAACACCGAGAGCGGTAGTTCTGACAGGTCGCACTGGTGGCTGGCAGCCGCACGAACCGCATGGGCGACGATCTCGTGGGCATCGCGGAAAGGCAAGCCTTTTTTGACGAGGTAGTCGGCCAAATCGGTGGCAGTGGCAAAGCCGCGCTGAGCCGCTTGCTCCATGGACTGTGCATTGACGCTCAGGCCCCCTTCTTTTTGACCGGTAGTGGGGTTGAGCTGACCTCCCAGCATTTCAGCAAAGATGCGCAAAGTGTCTTTGAGCGTGTCGACGGTATCGAACAAAGGCTCTTTGTCTTCTTGGTTGTCTTTGTTGTAGGCCAAGGGTTGGCCCTTCATCAGGGTGATCAGGCCCACCAAATGCCCAACGACGCGGCCGGTTTTGCCGCGTGCGAGTTCGGGAACATCGGGGTTTTTCTTTTGCGGCATGATTGACGAGCCCGTGGTGAAGCGATCAGCGATTCGGATGAAGGCAAAGTTCTGACTCATCCACAAGATCAGCTCTTCAGACAGGCGAGACACATGAACCATGACCAGTGAAGCGGCGGCGGTGAACTCAATCGCGAAATCTCGGTCACTCACAGCGTCCAAGCTGTTGAGGCAAAGCTGCGCTTCGCCGGACGCATCGACCATGCCAAGGGTGCGGGCCACTCTGGCGCGGTCCAGCGGATACGTGGTGCCAGCCAAGGCTGCACTGCCCAGGGGCAGGCAATTCGTGCGGCGGCGCACATCACGCATGCGATCGGCATCGCGCGCAAACATTTCCACATAGGCAAGGAGGTGGTGAGCAAAACTCACGGGCTGCGCCACTTGCAAATGGGTAAAGCCGGGCAGGATGACATCCACATGCTTGGAGGCCACTTCCACCAAAGCAAGCTGTACTTCGTTGAGCAAGCCCACGATGGCATCGATTTCATCGCGCAGCCAAAGTCGCACATCGGTGGCCACTTGATCGTTGCGACTGCGGCCAGTGTGGAGTCGTTTGCCCGCATCGCCCACGAGTTGGGTCAGGCGAGCTTCGATGTTGAGGTGCACATCTTCCAAATCGAGCTGCCATTCGAAATGGCCGCTTTCAATGTCTTGGGTGATTTGAGCCATGCCCCGCTGGATGTCGGACAAGTCTTGGGCACTGATGATGCCTTGGGCCGCCAGCATGTCGGCGTGGGCCAATGAGCCTCGGATGTCGGCCTGCCAGAGGCGCTTGTCAAAGAACACACTGGCGGTGTAGCGCTTGACCAACTCGCTCATGGGTTCGGAAAAGAGCGCAGACCAGGCTTGGGATTTTTTGTCGAGTTGGTTTGTCATGGTGGGGCGATTTTATGGGGCTGGGCTGATAATGGGGCTGTCAATGTCTCACCAAGGTCTCAACGTGCCGTCCACTGCCTCTCAACGTCTGGTCATTGCCACCCGCGAAAGCCGTCTGGCCCTCTGGCAAGCCCACCATGTTCAATCGCTTTTAAAGGCCCGGGGTTTTGAGGTCGACATCCTTGGGATGACCACCCAAGGCGATCAAATCCTCGACCGCAGCCTCAGCAAGGTGGGTGGCAAGGGTTTGTTCGTCAAGGAATTGGAAGTGGCCCTTGAGGAGGGGCGCGCCGATTTGGCCGTGCATTCGCTCAAAGACGTCCCCATGGACATGCCCGAGGGCTTTTCGCTGGCTTGTGTGATGGACCGCGAAGACCCGCGCGACGCTTGGGTGTCTTCTCAATACGCCACCTTGGCCGATGTGCCTCAAGGTGCTGTGGTGGGCACTTCCAGCCTGCGCCGCACCGTGCTGTTGCAGGCCATTCGTCCCGATCTGAAGATTGAACCACTCAGGGGCAACCTTGACACGCGATTGCGCAAGCTCGACGAGGGCCAGTATGCAGGCATCGTCTTGGCGGCCGCTGGGCTCAAGCGCTTGGGCCTGAGCGAGCGCATCCGCCATGTCTTTTCGACCGACGAGATGTTGCCCGCAGCTGGTCAAGGTGCTTTGGGCATTGAGGTCAGAACCGATCACGCCTCGTCTTTTCAAGCCTTGGCACCTTTGGCCCACTCGCCCACTTGGATGGCGGTGGCCGCAGAGCGTTCGGTCAGCCGTGCATTGGGCGGGAGCTGCTCCATGCCTTTGGCGGCCCATGCCACGTGGCAAGGGCATACCTTGCATTTGCGAGCTGCATGGGGCGACTTGGAAAGGCCGGGGCGCCTGGTGCGCAGCCAGGTTCAAGGCGAGGTGAAGGATTTGCAAGCCGCCGAGCGTTTGGGGCTCAACGCGGCCGCCGAGCTCAAACGACAGGGCGCGCATTGAAGACCAGCTGGGTGGTTCAGCCATGAAGCGGGTCATCCTCACCAAAGCCAAAGATGCCGATGCATCCGAAGGCGATGGGCCAACTGGATCGCCAGATTCGGCTGAACTGGGTTGGCCTGAACTGGGATGGGCTTGGACCCCCGTTCACTGGCCCTTGATTGAAATTGCACCCGTCACCGATTCCCCCACGGTGGCGCGCTTGCAAGGCGCATGGCGCGATTGGTCGCGCTGGCAGGCTGCGATTTGGGTGAGCGCGGCAGCGGCGAGGCACTTTTTCAGCTACAGACCCGCTGGCCATGAATGGGGTGAAGTCAAGGCATGGTGCACCGGCCCCGGCACCGCCAGGGCCTTGCTGGGTCTTGGGGTTCCAGCCCACTGTCTGATTCATCCGGATGAGCGTTCTCCTCAGTGGGATTCCGAGGCGCTTTGGGAGTTGGTGAAAAACAATTTGCATGCGAATGCGCCAGTGCTTAGGGTCAGGGGACGCGATCACCAGCACGGCGAAGTGCAGGGCCAGGGCCGAGATTGGCTGGCCGACCGTTTGCTTGAGCGTGACATCGACTTTCATTCGGTGGCTGCCTACGAGCGGGGCATGCCCAATTGGGCCCCGTCTCAACGGCAAGAAGCCGTTCAAGCTCTGACGGATGGCTCAGTGTGGTGGTTCACCAGCTCCCAGGCGGTTGAGCACCTGACTCAGCTCTTGCCCGGAGTCTCTTTTTCACGCGCGCGGGCGGTGGTCACCCATCCGCGGATCGCCAAAGCT
>JBEAMY010000211.1:0-7098 GCA_041165725.1 Pseudomonadota bacterium | reverse complement strand
GGTCGCTGGTTTGATCCGCAGGCCATCATGCTGCGTGAAACTGCTCAACGTTGGGTGGCGCGCGCAGTGACGGGTGAGGTTGCGCTTGAGCTGCGCAGGGGCAACGACTACAGCATCCTCAACACCGAATCGCCCAACCTCACTTATGCACCCGAGCGCTTGTCCATGGAAAAAGTCGAGGACGCTCCGTTTTCGCCAGCAGACCGAATTGGTCAGCTCACCATGCGCAACCTCGACATCACCGACACCAGGGGCAAATTGGGCATTTATTCGCGCTCAGGCTTGTTGCAGTTGGGCGAGGGTGCGGCCCTCATGCAATTGGGCAACGACAAAACCTGATGCGACGAGCGGGCTCAGCCTGACCCGCATTCAGCCTTTCGTTGTCCGCATGGCTTCAGTCCATCTCACTGAGCTTCACTGAACCGAAAGGGCTTTTTCGATCAACACCTGCCCGCCAGGCACCTTAGAGGCGAACTCTTTGTAAGACGTCTCGCGGGCAATCGCGCGCCACTGGTCGGCCTGGGTTCTAGAGAGGCTCACGATCTTCACATTGTGCTGGCGAAAAGTCTCAATCAGGGTGGTGTCCAGTTTGCGCGATTCCCGATCGAAATAGGCTTCGGCCTTTTTGCCCGCAGCCATCAGTGCTTTGCGCTGAGCCTCGTTGAGTTGGGCCATGGCTTTGTTGGAAATGAGCACGGGTTGATACATGAACCAAAGCGTTTCCTCACCCGGTGCGGTCAGGCACTTGATGTGCTCATTCAATTTGAACGACACAAAACTGCCCGAAGAAGTGTCCACCGCTTGTATGCTGCCCCGTTGAAAAGCCGCATGGATTTCACTCGATGGCATCATCAATGGGGTGGCCCCAGCGCCGGCCCACATCTTGGCAAAGTGCGTTCCCGCAGACCGCACCTTCAAGCCTTTGGCGTCTTTGGGTTCAAGCAAGCAACGGTCTTTGCTGCCCATGCCACCGGCCAACCACGCATCGGCCAACACCGTGGCCCCACCTTTTTGGATGATCGTGCGAATGTCTTTCATGAAGGCCGATTGGTTCATGCGCTGGGCGTGATCGTGGTTGCGCACCAAACCGGGCAAAAGCGTCACGCCGAATTCAGGATGTGCACCTGAGGCGTAATCCAGGGGCAGCAAAGTCATGTCGATTTGGCCCTGGACCAGGTATTTCCACTGTTCCAGAGGTTTGATGAGGCTGCCATTGGGATGGATCTTGATGTCCAAATTCACATCGGCGGCTTTGACCTCGCGGGCCATGAGTTGCATCATTTCATCGCGCACATCGCCCTGCCCACCCGGAAACTGGTGAGAGGCCTTGAGCACCGTCACACCGCCTGCCCAGGACAACAAAGCCCAGGTCAGCAGCGACACCCCTAATGACAACGATCGGAACAACTTGAACTCCGAAATAAGGGTCTGAAACGGTTCAGACCAGTGACGACCGGTGTCGAATTCTGAAGCGCCAAACTTGCTTGAAAATTGCGAAACCCCAGTTCTTTGCATCAAATGGGACAGACTGCAAAAGCGTCACACAACTGAGCTATTCTTGGCCCCGTTGAGAGCCAACCCCATAACCTTGAATTCAGGAGAGAAGGATGGAAGCCGTGGATGTCCAAGAAGTCGCCGAAGCGGGCGAGAACAAAAACGACCCTTTCAAGACCAAGTGCGCGATGCTGGTGTCGGTGCTCGCCATGATTCTGGCCATTGCCAGTTTGGGGGGCAGCAATGCGGCCAAGGAGGCAACCATGAACAACATCTTGGCCGCCAATTCCTTCAGTTTTTACCAAGCCAAAAACATCCGCCAAACGGCGTTGAAACTGGCTGCAGATGACTTGGAAACTCAGATGCAAATGCCTCAGATTCCGGCTGAAGTCAAAGCGTCCATGGCCAAGCGATTGGAGTCTTATCGCAGCAACATCGCCCGCTACGAAAGTGAGCCTGACACGGGTGAGGGCAAAAAAGAACTCATGGCCCGCGCCAGAGCGCATGAGCATGAGCGCGATTTGGCGCTGGCTCGCGACCCCTGGTTCGATGCGGCCGAGGCCTTGCTTCAAATCGCGATTGTGCTGATGTCCATCACCCTGATCACCGACAAGCGATTGTTTTTCTGGGCGGCCAGCGGTTTGGGGCTGGTCGGTGCCTTGAGCACCCTTAACGGTTTTCTTTTGTTGATCTGAACTTCGAAGCGATCAAATCCCCATCTCTTTGAAGGCCTCGCGAGCCAGGCGAAAACCTTCAACACCAGCGGGGACGCCGCAATAAACACTGACCTGAAGCAAGACCTCTTGAATGTCTTGCTTGGTCAGTCCGTTGTTGATCGCACCTTTCACATGCAGTTTGAACTCGTGGCTGCGGTTCAAGGCGGCGAGCATGGAGAGGTTGATGATGCTTCGCGTTTTGCGATCCAGCCCAGGCCGGTTCCAGATTTGATCCCAACAGTAATCGGTCACCAGGGCTTGCAAGGGCATGCTGAAGTCATCGGCATTCTTGATGGCCTGATCCACATAGGCGTCGCCGAGAACTTCTCGGCGTGTTTTCAGGCCCTTGGCGTTGAGGGTGTCGGTCATGTTGGCTCCTGATCATTCAATGGGGATGGCGGGCAAGCATACGGGCATTCGAAGGCGACACAAAGGCCTTTGAGATTTGGGTAAAGTCCCCCGCATGAAGAAGCTTGAACTCACCGTCAATGGAAAAGCCCACAGCGTGCAAGTCGACGAACGAAGCCTGCTGGTGGACGTCTTGCGAAATCAACTCGCGCTCAAGGGCGCGCATGTGGGATGCGACACCAGTCAATGTGGTTGTTGCACGGTGTTGCTCAACGGTTCAGCCGTCAAGTCTTGCTCCTTACTGGCCCTGCAGGCCCAAGGCGGCGAAGTGCTCACCATTGAGGGTTTGTCCAATCCCGGCGAACCGGCCCATCCGGTCCAGGAAGCGTTTTCGCATTGCCACGCATTGCAATGCGGCTACTGCACGCCCGGCATGGTGATGGCCACAGTGGGTTTGCTGCGCACTTGCCCAAATCCCACCGAAGCTGAGGTGGTTCATGGCTTGGAGGGCAATTTGTGCCGATGCACGGGCTACATCAACATCGCTCGCGCTGTTCAAGAGGCGGCGCACAACATGGCGACTGGCTCTGGCACAGGAGGCAAGACATGAGCCCGGTTCAAACGCCCGTTTTGCAGCGTCCGGCACGCAAAGAAGACGCTCGCTTGGTGAGCGGCCGTGGCGCCTTCACCAGCGACCACGTGAGGCCAGACAGCTTGCATTTGGTGGTGGTGCGTTCTGTTCATGCCCACGCCCAGATCTTGTCGGTTCGCACCGATGCAGCACGAAGCGCTCCTGGCGTGCGTTGGGTGGCCACTGCTGAAGACATGGATGCCTTGGGTGCGCAACCCATACCTCATCCGGTCACCGTCAAAAGTGTGGACGGCGTCGATCAAACCGTGGTTCGCATGCCCATACTCGCCAAGGGCAAAGTTCACTTTGTGGGGCAACCCGTGGTGTTCGTGGTGGCCGATACCCTTTGGCAGGCCATGGACGCGGCCGAACAAATCGAGATCGATTACGAGCCCTTGGATGCGGTGGTGGATGTTCGCAAAGCCATGCAGGCCCCTTCTCCTCAGCTCCACGCGCAAGCCCCCAACAACCTCTCGGTGCACTTCTCTGCGGGCGACGAACAAGCTGTGACCCTCGCCTTTGAGCGTGCCCATAAGGTCAGTCGCTTGACCCTTCACAGTCAACGCCTCATCGGTGCACCCATGGAGCCCCGTTCTGTGGTGGCGCATCACGATGCGAGCTCCGGTGTGACCGTGGTGCATACGCCCAGCCAGGGCATCAACGCCATGAGGGGTTTTTTGAGCACCATCACGGGCTTGCCCACCGAGGCCATGCGCATCGAAACCCAGGATGTGGGCGGCTCATTCGGTTTGCGCGGCGGCGCATACAGCGAACACGCGGGTGTGATTCTGGCGGCCAGGCACTTGGGTGCATCTGTGGCCTGGGTTGGTTCACGCAGCGAATCTTTTTTGAGCGATTGGCATGGCCGTGCGCTGATTCTTGAAGGCGAAATGGCGCTGGACGAACAAGGTCGCATCCTCGCCATCCGTTTCAACGATTGGGTGGATGTGGGGGCCTACAACGCGATGATGAGCACCTTCATAGGCTCGCGCAATTTGTCCATCACCATGGGCGGCGTTTACAAGGTGCCTGCGCTCTTCATGCAATCGCGAATGATCTACACCAACACCACACCGATCTCGGCTTACCGAGGGGCCGGCCGCCCCGACATCGCTTATGCCATCGAGCGCTTGGTGGATCATGCAGCTCACGAGCACGGTTTTGATCCCGCCGAATTGAGGCGACTCAACTTCATTGGCTTGGCCGAGTTCCCCTACAAAACGCCCATGGGCAATGTGTACGACGCTTGCCATTGCGAGGAGATCATGGACAGGGCCTTGGAACTGGCCGATCGCAAAGGTTTCGCAGAGCGCCGCGCTCAGGCCCAAAAGCAGGGCAAGTTAAGAGGCTTGGGCTTTTCAGTGTTCCTGGAATCTTCGGGCGCAGGCGGTGTGCCCAAGGACCAAGTGCGTGCCCAAATCGAAGCCTCTGGCCGACTCGCGCTCTTCGGCGTCACCGGACCCTCTGGTCAGGGTCACGAAACTTCATTCGCCCACATTTTGCAAACCCATTTGGGTTGGCCCATGGACAAGGTGGTTTATCGCGCAGGCGACCCCAGTCAAGAATTGGTCGGCAATGGCACAGGTGGTTCTCGATCCCTCTATGGCGCCGGGAGTGCCCTGGTTCATTTGTGCCAGTGCATTCAAGAGGCGCTCAAGCCCTTGGCCCAAGCGGCTTTGGGTGCGTCATCGGTGAAGTGGGATCTGGGTCATTGGGTCGATGAGGCTCAAGCCACTCAGCGAATTTCCGTGGCTGAGTTGATCGAGCATCCGCGTTTCTCTGAGCTTTCTCAAACCTCGTTTTTGGGCGAGGCAAGCTCTGGGGTCACTTATCCCAACGGGTGCCATGTGGCCGAGATTGAAATTGATCCCGAGACGGGAGAGACGTGCTTGGTCAATTACGTGGCGGTGGACGACTTGGGTCGGGTCATCTCTGCGCAATTGGTCAAAGGACAGGTGCACGGCGGTGTGGCCCAAGGTTGGGGGCAGGCGTTTTGTGAGCAAGCGATCTACGACAGCCATGGCCAATTGCTCACGGGTTCGTTCATGGATTACGCCATGCCTCGAATCGGCGATGTGTCGCGCTTTGTGGCCGAAACCGTTGAAGTCCCCACGCCGCTGAACCTGTTGGGCTCCAAAGGTGTTGGCGAGTCGGGTTGCACCGGCTCTTTGCCAGCTTTGGCCAATGCCATGGTCGACGCCCTCAGGCCTTTTGGCGTTCAAGCCATGGACATGCCGTTCACGCCCGAAAAAGTCTGGCGTGCCATTCATCGCCACGCCCCCCGTTGATTGATTTTTTGAACAGGAGTTTGTCATGCCCGCTGCATACCTCGTCGGCCACATCACCATCACCAACCCGCAGGGTTATGCGGGTTATTCCGCGCAAGTGCCCGGCACGCTCAAAGCCTTTGGAGGGGCTTATATGGTTCGCGGCGGTCAAGCCGATGTGCTCGAAGGCAGTGGCTTGGGCGAGCGCCATGTGGTCATTGCTTTCCCGTCCAGATCCCAGGCTGAAGCTTGGTACCACAGTGAGGCCTACCAGGCCATCATTGGCATCAGGCAAGCCAACTCCCATGGCCAATTGGTCTTGGTCGATGGCATCGACGTTCAACCCGTTTAAAAGGATCAATCATGAACTGGGTCATTGGCAGTGTGTTGCTGGCGGGCTTGTTGCCCATCGTGTGTGCGGGGATCTCCAAGTGGGGCGCTCGCGGCTATGACAACCACAACCCTCGCGAGTGGATGGCCGCTCAGACGGGGCGCAGGGCTTTGGCCAACCATGCACAGGCCAACAGCTTGGAGGCGTTTCCCGTTTATGCGGCTGGCGTGATTTTGGCCATGCTGGCTGGGGTGGACGTGGCCCAGCTCCAGATCGTGGCCTTGGTCTTCACGGTGTCGCGCGTGATGTATGTGTTTTTTTACGTCACCGACAAAGCCAGCCTGAGGTCCTTGGTCTGGTCGGTGGGGTTCTTGGCCAGCATCAGCCTTTACGCCTTGGCCATGTGGTCGCTTTAATTCAAGGGTGCTTTGCTCGATTCAGGTGCTACTATCGATTCGGTTGCTCAAATCGATCTGGGGCTTTCAATCCGAGCCTGAAGAAGTGTGAAGCACCTGGGGCTTGCCAACTGCTATAGCTTCAGTGTGGGCTGATCAGTCCTGACCAAAGAGATCGCGCGTGTAGACCTTATGAGCGACATCGGCCAGATCAGCGCTTTGACGGTTGGCAAGGATCACATCGGACTGGGACTTGAATTCAGCCAAGTCGCGCACGATGCGCGAGTGGAAGAAATGGCTTTCTTGCAAGGCTGGCTCATGGATGATGACTTCGATGCCCTTGGCCTTGATGCGCTTCATCACACCTTGGATGCTGGACTCTCTGAAGTTGTCTGAGCCTTCTTTCATGATCAGGCGATAAACCCCAACGGTGCGCGGGTTCTTGGCGATGACATCATCGGCAATGAAGTCTTTGCGGGTGGTGTTGGCCTCGACGATGGCCTGAATCAGGTTTTGAGGCACATCGCTGTAGTTCGCCAGCAATTGCTTGGTGTCTTTGGGCAAGCAGTAACCCCCATAGCCAAAAGAAGGGTTGTTGTAGTGGTTGCCTATCCTTGGGTCGTGGCTGACGCCAGTGATGATGTCTCGGGTGTTGAGGCCATGGGTTGCGGCATAGGTGTCAAGCTCGTTGAAAAACGCCACGCGCATGGCCAGGTAGGTGTTCGAGAACAGCTTGACCGCCTCGGCTTCGGTGCAAGGCATGGTCAGCTTGGGCACGTCTGCGCTCAGACTCGCTTGGGCCAACATCTGGGCAAAGCGGTCGGCCGCCTCACATTGCGGGCTCACCACGATCCGCGAGGGATGAAGGTTGTCGTGCAAGGCTTTACCTTCGCGCAGGAATTCGGGCGAAAACAAA
>JBEAMY010000210.1:0-4107 GCA_041165725.1 Pseudomonadota bacterium | reverse complement strand
ATCGGCGGTGGCAGGCGGCCAAAAAAGTGAGCACCGAAGGTGAAATGCCTGCAGCCACATCGACCACCAGCACGTCCACATCCTGGGTCACCGATTCAAAGGCCTGAACAATGCCTGCAGCTTGCAGGTTGGACAGCGCCGCAAGTTCTTGCAAGCCCGATGCACCCGGAACAAGCAAAACACCTTGACGGGTTTTGACCATGATCTCTCTGAGGGTTTTTTGCCCGCTCAGGAAATGACTGAGGTTGAATTCCGCACGAGCGCCCAGGGCAATCTGAGCATTCGCCAAACCCAAGTCGGCATCAAACAGCATCACGCGCTGGCCCATTTGGCTCAAGGCCACGGCCAGATTGACCGAGACGGTGGTTTTACCCACGCCGCCTTTGCCGCTGGCCACACCGATCACTTGGGTTTGTTTGGTTTTGCTCATGTCATGCTCTCAAGGTGGCCATCGGGTCCTGCGATGACCGATGGCTCATCATCGCATCACCAGACTTGGCGCGCACGATGGGCAAGCGATCAATCGCCTGATTCACCAGGCTGGTCACAGAGAAGGGTCTTTGCCAGTCGATGAGCCGCTCGCCGTGGCTGGCGGCATGGATGGCAATGGGGTTCTCGCTGAGCATCTGGATCAACGCCCAAGGCTGCTCGGACTCATCGAGCTTGCTGATGAACAGGCTTTGCCAGTTCACACCCGATTGCAGCAATTTGGCCATCGAGGCCTGTGAGGCATCGGCCGTGATGACGGCGTGGGCCTTGAGCTCAGGATGAGCTGCAGACATTTCTTCGAATCGTTCCTTGATGCCCATGCCCGGGGTGTCGATCAGGATGAGACGGCGATGCGCGTTGTCATCGAGCAGCAAACGCAGCATGCCCGGATTGGTCGAACGCAAGCAGTCCACGCCAGACTGTGAGCACAGCAGTTGAGTTTGGTTCCAGGCCCCGGCACGGTGATCCATGTGGCTGATGACCAGCACGTTTTCGCTGCCCAACTCGGAGCTGGCTTGAGCGGCCCAACGTGCAAGCATGGACGACTTGCCGCTGCCGGAGAGGCCGCCCAGGGCATGAATGCCTTGAACAGGCCAGGCGGAGGCTTCGCGGTCAATGGCCGACTTGAGCAAATGGCTCACGACGGCAATGCCGCCTTCCAGGCTGGTGGAGTCTTTGAGGGCATCGAGCAAGAGGGTGCGCAAACCCAAAGGCATGGCACTTTCTTGGAAAGCCAGTTGCAAAGGGTCCAGCGATTCGTGCAGCACTGGGCCTTGTTGCAAGGCCAACTGCTGGCTGAGTTTGAATTCGCGACGCAAAGTGGCCAGTTCTTCGCGCACCAGAGCCACGATCTCCTGACCGCGCAGCGACTCTTGCTGGCGCGAGAGAGCCTCGGCCTGAAAAGCCGGTTGTGGTGCAGGTTTGGCCGACTTCAAGGCAGCGGCTTGAACTGCCGCTTGCTGACGCAAAGGCTTGGCATCTTGAATTTGATCGGCCAACACATCCGAGAAAGTCGGCTGAGTGGATCGCTGATACGTTTTGGGCGTGATCTGAATTTGCTCAGCCAAGGCTTGATCGGCGCTCATCTCGGGGATATCGACTGCGACGATGAGCTCGGTCTGACCTCGCACCCGTGCGGAGGAAATCACCAGCACCTCTGGACCGTAGAGGGCAACGGCTTTCTCGTTGGCCGATTTGGCATCGTTGGCAAGGATTCGTTTGAGTTCCATGATCACTCTCTCGTTTCAAACTCAGGCTGAAGTTGTTTGGGTTTCGCGGCGCTGTGCATCCACGGTTTGAACCACTTTGACCGGTTGGTCGTCAGGAATTTCGCTGTACGACAAGACGGTGAGGTCGTTGACGCGGTAGCGAACGGCTTTGGACAACCAGCCGCGGATGAGGGGCGACACCACCAACACGGCGGGCAGACCCTCTTCTTCCATTTGCACCGAAGCCGAACGCAAGGATGCGAAGAGGCTTTCGGACAAACCGGGCTCCAAAATCACAGGCTGACCGGGCTGGCTTTGCTGCAACACGTTGTGCAGCAGCTGCTCCAGCGAAGGTGCCAAGGTCATGACGGACAAATTGTTTTGATCGTCCACCAGGGACTGCATGATCATTCGGCCCAGCTTGGGTCGCACCGACGAGGTCAATACCTCGGGGTCGGCAGAGCGGGCGCTGTTTTCGGTCAGGGTCTCGGCAATGGTTCGCATGTCGCGGATGGAAACGCCTTCAATCAGCAGGTTTTGCAAAACCTTGGTCACCACGCCCAAGCTGAGCTTGCCGGGCACCAGTTCTTCGACCAATTTGGGCGACTTGCTAGCGAGCTTGTCGAGCAACTGCTGGACTTCATCGTGGCTGAGCAAATCGGAAGCGTTTTCGCGCAAAACCTTGTTGAGGTGGGTGGCCATGGCGGTGCTTGCATCGACCACGGTGTAGCCCAGTGTGCGTGCATGGTCGCGCATCGACGGCTCGATCCACACGGCTTCAAGACCAAACGCAGGTTCGCGCGTGGGAATGCCTTCAAGCTCTCCGTAGACACGGCCCGGATTGATGGCCAATTCACGGCCCACTTTGATTTCGCCCTTGCCGCGCACCACGCCCTTGAGAACGATGTGATAGACATCAGGATCAAGGTTCAGGTCATCGCGGATGCGAACCGGCTGGACCAAGAAGCCCAACTCGGCTGACAACTTTTTACGAACGCCTTTGACACGGCCCATGAGTTCGCCGCCGGTTTCGGCATTCACCAAAGGAATGAGCCCATAGCCAATGTCCAGGCCAATGAGGTCAACTTGATCGACATCGTCCCAGTCCAGTTCTTTGGGCGCTTGGGCAGCGGCTTCGGCCGAGGCCTGCTCCACGGCCTTGGTTTCGGATTCCTTAGAGACTTCTTGTCTCACCAGCAAAAGACCCAGTGCGATCACCACCAAGGCAATGGACAAGAACATGGTGTGGGGCATACCAGGCACCAAACCGAGGATGATGAGGATGCCACCTGAGATGAACAGGGCGGCGGGGTTTGAAACCTGAGTGAACACCTGCTCGGACATGGACTCGGGCGTGGTGACTCGGGTCACGATGATGGCGGTCGCCAAAGAGAGCAGCAAAGAAGGAATCTGGGCCACCAGGCCGTCACCAATGGTCAGCAAGGTGTAGATGCGACCGGCTTCGCCCACGGGGAGGTTGTGCTGGATCACGCCGATGGCCAAGCCACCCACGATGTTGATCAGCAAAATCAGCAAGCCCGCAATGGCGTCACCGCTCACGAATTTGGAGGCACCGTCCATGGCACCGAAGAAGTCGGATTCTTGGGAGAGTTCTTCGCGGCGTTTCTTGGCGGTTTCCTGATCGATCACGCCCGCATTCAAGTCAGCGTCGATCGCCATTTGTTTGCCAGGCATGGCGTCCAAGGTGAATCGGGCATTCACTTCAGAGACGCGGCCCGCACCTTTGGTCACCACCACAAAGTTGATGATCATCAAGATCGCAAAGATGATGAAACCCACAACGTAGTTGCCGCCGATCACAAACTCACCGAAAGCGGCGATCACCTGACCCGCCGATTCGTGACCGGTGTGCCCATTGACCAGGATGACGCGGGTCGAGGCCACGTTCAAACCCAGCCTGAGCATGGTGGCAAACAACAATAAAGAAGGGAAGGATGAGAAATCCAGGGGATTTCGCGTTCCGATGGCCACCATGATGATCACCAGGCTGGCCACGATGTTGAAAGTGAACAGGAAATCCAGCAGCAGTGGGGGCAATGGCAAGACCAACATGGCCATGATCAACAGCACCAGCACTGGAATGCTCAGTGCGGCGTAGTCAAACTTGGCCAAGTTCTGTCGAATCGTCGACAGGGTCATGGTGCTCATGCGGTGTTTTTCCTTGTTTATTTGAACTTTGGAATTCATTTCCTGAGGACTGAGTCCCCGTTGCAGAAATCTATGCAAGGCATGTGCCAGTTTGTTCGTCAGACTTGTCACGGTTCTTGCTTGATATCCGGTAACTTTCATCGGAACGGACACGAATTGCCATGAATTTGTCGCCTAGCCTCATCAATCAGACCAGCTCTTCAGCTCAGTCCATCGACGCTAAACCCGCGTCAGGATTGGG
>JBEAMY010000209.1:0-8984 GCA_041165725.1 Pseudomonadota bacterium | reverse complement strand
AAGGCGTTTTTGCGCCTTTGGCCCCATGCACCGAATTGGCCCCGAGGTGGTGGTCTTCGTGCAGCAAAAAGTAAGGCAGGCTTTGGTCCCAAGTCCAATTGGCGTCGCCGGTGATTTGCGCCCATTGGTCGTAATCGCGCGACTGGCCGCGCATGTAAATCATGCCGTTGATGCTGGAGCAGCCGCCCAATACTTTGCCGCGCGGGTAGCGCAATGAGCGGCCATTGAGCCCAGCGGCGGGTTCGGTTTGATAGAGCCAGTCGGTTCGTGGATTGCCGATGCAGTAGAGATAGCCCACTGGGATGTGAACCCAGTGGTAGTCGTCTTTCTTGCCCGCTTCGATCAGCAACACGCGCCTGCGTGCATCTGCGCTCAGGCGATTGGCGAGCAAGCTGCCCGCTGTGCCGCCGCCAACGATGATGTGGTCAAAGCTCAGTTCGCTCATGGTCACTTGCTGGTGGGCATCACAAATTCAGCGCCCTTGGCAATGCTCTCGGGCCAGCGCTGCATGATGGATTTTTGCTTGGTGTAAAAACGCACACCTTCTTCACCATAGGCATGCATGTCGCCAAACAGCGAACGCTTCCAGCCGCCAAAACCGTGCCAAGCCATGGGCACTGGAATGGGCACGTTGATGCCAACCATGCCCACTTGAATGCGGCGAGAGAATTCGCGCGCCACGTTGCCGTCGCGAGTGAAGCATGACACGCCGTTGCCGAACTCATGGCCGTTGATCAATTCCACCGCCTGGGCGAAATCTTTGACCCGCACGCAAGAGAGCACGGGGCCAAAAATTTCTTCCTTGTAAATTTTCATGTCGGTGCCCACATGGTCGAACAGCGTGCCACCCAACCAAAAACCGTTGTCGCAACCCGAGCCTGCCGCTGCCCCGTTGAATTGGCGGCCGTCCACAACCAGCTTGGCGCCTTCGGCCACACCGGAGTCGATGTAGCCTCGAATGCGCGCGCGCGCGGCTTCGGTGACGATGGGGCCCATTTCTGCTGAAAGGTTCATGCCGTCCAGCACCTTCAAGCTGCGAGCCCGTTCGGCGAGTTTGGGCACGATGCGCTCGCCCACATCACCCACCAGAACCGCCACGCTGATGGCCATGCAGCGCTCGCCAGCAGAGCCATAAGCGGCGCCGATCAGGGCGTCCACGGCTTGGTCGAGGTCGGCGTCGGGCATGACGACCATGTGATTTTTGGCGCCACCCAAAGCTTGAACGCGCTTGCCATGGTGGGCACCGGTTTCGTAGATGTAGTTGGCAATGGGTGTGGAGCCCACAAAGCTCACCGCTTTGACATCAGGGTGAATCAGCAAGGCATCGACCGCCTCTTTATCGCCTTGAACGACGTTGAAGACGCCGTCGGGCAAGCCGGCTTGCTTGAGCAAATCTGCCATGAACAAAGAGGGCGATGGATCCAGCGGGCTGGGCTTGAGGACAAAGGTGTTGCCGCAAGCAATGGCCACAGGAAACATCCACATGGGCACCATCACCGGGAAATTGAATGGCGTGATGCCAGCCACCACACCCAGCGACTGACGCATGGTCCAGTTGTCGATGCCGGTGGACACCTGATCGGTGTAGTCGCCTTTAAGGAGTTGAGGGATGCCGCAAGAGAACTCGACGATTTCAATGCCTCGGGTCACCTCGCCTTGGGCATCGGTGAAGACCTTGCCGTGTTCGGCAGTGATCATGCGGGCCAGATCGTCACGGTGTTGGTTGAGCAGTTCAAGGAACTTGAACATGACCCGCGCACGGCGCAATGGCGGGGTTTCGCTCCACGAAGGGAAGGCCGCAGCAGCAGCGGCCACAGCGGTGTTCACATCGGCGGCGCTGCCCAGATGGACTTGGCCAGTGACAGCTCCGGTGGCGGGATTGGTCACGCCTTGGTTGCGCTGGCCTTGGCCTGGCGTGGTCTTGCCATTGATGTAATGGCCAATGCGGGTGGTCATGAAATGCTCCTGATGAAAACGAATGAGGGGGTTTGGAAGAGCTTGGGACTGAATCAGCGACCACCAGCGACATCAATGATGCTGCCAGTGCTGTAACTCGATGAATCGCTCAGCAACCAGATGGCGGCGTGGGCCACTTCGTCGGCAGTGCCGGGGCGTTGCATGGGTACCAAGTGTGAAAGGTCAAAGGCACGGTTGGGTTTGCCACCGCTGGCGTGAATCTCGGTATCGATCAGCCCCGGTCGAATGGCGTTGACGCGAATGCCGTCGGCCGCCAGCTCTTTGGAAAGGCCCAAGGTGAGCGTGTCGATGGCGCCTTTGCTGGCGGCGTAGTCGACATAGTCGTTGGCACCGCCAAGCCTGGCTGCAGCGCTGGAGAGGTTGACGATGCTGCCTCCTTGGCCGCCGTGCTGTTTGCTCATGCGTTTGACGGCTTCACGGCAACAAGCGATGGTGCCCAGCACATTGATGCGCATGATGCGATCCATGCGGTCCCAAGTGAAGCCTTCCATGCGCATGCCCGTGGCCACAATGCCTGCGTTATTGATCAGACCGTTGATGCGCCCGAGTTGGCGGTCAACCGTGTCGAACATGCGCAAGATGTCGGCCTCCTGACCCACATCACCTTGAACCACCACGGACTTGCGCCCAGCAGCATGAACTTGCTCGGCCACACGGTGGGCGGCGGTTTCATCGCGGGCATAGTTGATGGCGACGTCCCAGCCGTTTTGGGCGGCCATGATGGCGCAAGCCGCGCCAATGCCACGGCTGGCGCCGGTGATGAGCACAATGCGTTGCATGAAAATTTCTCCCGGATGTGGTCGCATGGATAGGTTCTAAACCTTAGCATGAGATGATCGAATGGACAGTCGCGGCTTGGACCTTTTCCCGCTGCAAAAACTGTTTTTTGAAAATCCAGTTCAGTCTCAGAAGGAGCTTCAGATGGGCGAAATGATTCAACTCAAGGCCGCAGACGGCTTTTTGGCTTCGGCCTATGTGGCCCGACCCAAGGCTGCACCTCGCGGCGCAGTGGTGGTCTTGCAAGAAATATTTGGAGTCAATGCGCACGTCAAGGCTGTGGCTGACGGCTTTGCCTTGGCGGGTTATCTCAGCGTTGCACCGGCCACCTTTGATCGCGTCGAAAAGGGCGTGAACCTCGGCTACGACGAACCCGATCGCAACAAGGGCTTTGCGCTGAAAAATCAGGTGGAGGCCTTGCCTGCACCCGGCGCACTCGCCGATGTGCAAGCCGCCATCGATTGGGCCGCGCTCAACAGCCGAGGCCGAGTGGGCGTGGTGGGTTATTGCTGGGGCGGTTTGCTGACCTGGCGCTCAGCCTGCTTGCTCAACGGCGTGGCGGCGGCCGTGCCGTATTACGGTGGCGGTGTGACCAGCGAAGCCGAAAGCGCCCGCATGCCCAAGTGCCCGGTGATGGCGCACTTTGGTGAGCGCGATCATTACATTCCATTGGACGGGGTCCACGCTTTTGCCAAAGCCCACCCCGATGTGGACGTTCATGTTTACCCCGCAGACCACGGTTTCAACTGTGACCACCGAGGCTCTTACGATGAGGCTTCAGCCAATCAGGCGTTGGAGCGGACCCTGGGCTTTTTCCTCAAGCACCTGGGTTGAGCAAGCGAGCAGCGCGAGGTGCAAAGTAGGTGAGGATGCCATCTGCGCCTGCGCGCTTGAAGGCCAACAGGCTTTCCATCATCACGGCATCACCGTCCAGCCAGCCGTTTTGCGCGGCGGCTTGAAGCATGGCGTATTCACCTGAGACTTGGTAGGCAAAGGTGGGCACGGCGAAGGTGTCTTTGACTCGGCGCACGATGTCGAGGTAGGGCATGCCGGGCTTGACCATCACCATGTCTGCGCCCTCTTGCAAGTCCAGGCCGACTTCGCGCAAGGCTTCGTCGGTGTTGCCCGGATTCATCTGATACACCTTCTTGTTGCTTTTGCCCAGATTGCCCGATGAGCCCACAGCATCGCGGAAGGGGCCGTAAAACGCACTGGCGTATTTGGCGCTGTAGGCCATGATGCGGGTGTGGATGTGACCATTGGCTTCAAGCGCTTGGCGGATCGCACCGATGCGGCCGTCCATCATGTCGCTAGGGGCAACGATGTCCACACCGGCTTGGGCTTGGGTGAGGGCTTGCTGAACCAAGACCTCCACCGTTTCGTCGTTGAGCACATAGCCGGTGTCGTCAATCAGCCCGTCTTGGCCGTGGCTGGTGTAAGGGTCCAGGGCCACATCGGTCATGATGCCCAGATCAGGAAATTCGCGCTTGAGCGTTGCCACCACCTCGGGCACTAGGCCTTGGGGGTTGCAGGCTTCTTTGCCGTCCAGCGTCTTGAGCGATTGCGAGATGACCGGAAACAAAGCCATGACTGGGATGCCCAGCTTCACGCAGTCTTCAGCCACCGGCAAAAGTAAATCGAGGCTGAGCCGCTCGACGCCCGGCATGGACTTGACGGCTTCGCGTCGCCCTTGACCTTCGAGAACGAACACCGGGTAAATCAGGTCATCGACGCGCAGGTGGTTTTCCTGGACCAGTCGGCGGGTGAAATCGTCGCGGCGCAAGCGACGGGGACGGTGCGCTGGGAATGAGGGTTGATATGGCATGTCGCAGATTCTGCACCAAGCTAAACTGGTTCGCATGCTATGGGTCAAGTCATTTCACATCGTTTTTGTGGCCAGCTGGTTTGCCGGCCTTTTCTACCTGCCGCGCATCTTCGTCAATCTGGCCATGGTGCCTGACGATTCGGTGGCCGAACGCGAGCGCTTGCTGCTCATGGCACGCAAGCTCATGCGATTCACCACCTTGCTCATGATTCCGGCAGTGGGCTTGGGGCTTTGGCTCTGGATCGTCCATCAAATCGGATGGGGACCGGGCAATGCGTGGATGCACGCCAAACTGGCGCTCGTGCTGCTGGTGATGGCCTATCACCACGCTTGCGGGCGACACTTGCGCCGCTTCTTGCGCGGAGAAAACCCGCATGGCCACGTTTGGTACCGCTGGTTCAATGAGCTGCCGGTTTTGGTGCTGACGGCGGTGGTCATCTTGGTGGTGGTCAAACCTTTTTAAGGCGTGCAGTCTGTGCGCACCTACAGCACCGCCTGGCCATTTGCCGTCTGCTTTGCGGCCCTCAATCTTTATGCCAGCCTTTATCCTTTTGAGGGCTGGCGCGACCAAGGCCTCATGCCTTTGGAATTCCTCTTTGAACCTTGGCCCAAGTACTGGACCTGGTTCGACCTGATCACCAACGTTTTGGCCTATGTGCCTCTGGGGTTTTGCTTGGCTTTGGGTTGGCTAAGGAGCCAAGGTCAAGCCAAGGGCCTTTGGCTGTGGTGGTTGGCCTTAAGCCTCATGTCATTGATGCTGGAAGCCACGCAAACTTACTTGCCCGTGAGGGTGGCGTCGTGGGTTGATTGGGTGCTCAATAGTCTGGGCGGTGCCATGGGTTTGATGCTGGCTTTGCTCTTGCAGCGAAGGGGCTGGGTCATGCGCTGGCATGAATTCAGCTCCCAATGGTTTGTGCCCGATGCGAGGGGTGCCATGGTCTGGTTGGGTTTGTGGCCGTTTGCATTGTTGTTTCCTGTGGCCGTGCCTTTTGGTTTGGGGCATGTGCTGGAGCGTCTTGAAGATCTGTTGGGTGAGTGGTTGCATGGCACGCCTTTCTTGGAGTGGTTGCCCTTTCGCGCGATTGAGCCAGAGCCCTTGCTTCCTGCGGCTGAAGTCTTGTGCATGGTGCTGGGCTTGCTCATCCCCATCTTGGTGGCGTATGCCGTGATCGCACATCCGGTGCGCCGTTGTCTCACGGCGGGCCTCGTCGTACTGGTGGGCTTTTTTGCAACCAGCCTCTCTAGTGGGTTGACCTTTGGTGGCATTCATTCATTGAGTTGGTTCACGCTGCCTACCCAAGTGGCGATGGTGTTGGCTTTGATGTGGTCTGCGGTTTTGGCTTGGGTCTCCAGGCCTCTCGCCCTGGCTTTTTTGCTCTTGAGTCTGGTGGTTCACCTCATGACCCTGAACCAAAGCGCTTCAGATGTGTATTTGGTGCACAACCTCCAGTCTTGGCAGCAAAACCAATACATCCGCTTCAATGGGGCGCTGCAATGGGTGGGCTGGTTTTGGCCTTTTGGTGTGCTCGTTTGGGCCATGATGCAGTGGTCTTCAACCGCCCGCAACCGATGAGGCAGGCGGCTGCTTCTAGAATTCCGGCATGAGCACCACACCTGAGTCTTATTTCAAGCGCCACATCTTTTTTTGCATCAACCAGCGTGACAACGGTCAGGCTTGTTGCGCGGACCATCAGCCCCAACAAGCCTTTGAGCAGTGCAAGCAGCGGGTCAAAGAAGCGGGTGCAGCAGGGCCGGGCGGCGTCAGGGTCAATCGGGCGGGTTGCCTGGACCGTTGTGCCGGTGGACCGGTGGCCGTGGTCTACCCAGATGCGGTTTGGTACACCTATGTCGATCAGGCCGACATCCATGAAATTGTGGACCGGCATCTGATCAAGGGCGAGGTGGTCGACCGGCTCGTTCTTGCGTCCAATGTGGGACGCTGAGCGGTGAATTCTTCCACCCAATCGGTGACCTTGGAGGGCATGGCTGGCCGCATTCAAGCGCTGCGCGATGAGCCGACCGAGCCCGCAAGAGGCGTGGCATTGATTGCTCACCCCCATCCACTTTTTGGCGGCACCATGGACAACAAGGTGGTGCAAACCTTGGCTCGTTCTGCCGTTTCTTCGGGCTGGCAAGCCTGGCGCTTCAATTTCAGAGGCGTGGGTCAGTCCGAGGGCGTTCACGATGCGGGGCTGGGCGAATCCGACGATGTGATCCGCGTGCTCGAACAGATTCACCAACCTGGTCAAGCCTTGGTGCTGGCGGGGTTTTCTTTTGGGGCGTTTGTGACTTGCCGTGCGCTGCAGGCTTTGGCCGAGCGAAGCGGTGATCTGAGCCATGTCGTGCTGGTGGGTACAGCGGCGGCCCGTTTTGAAGTGCCGCACTTGCCGAACGAGGCGGCGGCCAAAGCCTTGGTGATTCATGGCGAACAAGACGACACCGTCCCACTGTCTGCGGTGCTCGATTGGGCCAGGCCTCAGCATTTGCCTGTGACGGTGGTGCCAGGGGTCGAACATTTTTTTCATGGTCAGTTGCCTTTGCTCAAGAGCATGGTGACTCGGCATTTGTCCGTTTGAAGGGGTAGGCGCATGCGCGGTGCAATCAAGGCGTTGATGGGTTGGGGTTTGGTGATGGCGATGTGCGTTCAAGGCGCTCAGGCGCAGATGCCGCAACCGCCCGAAATACAAGCCAAAGCTTTTTTGTTGTTGGATGTGACTGCCAACCAAGTGCTGGCGCAATCCAACCCGGATATGTCTGTAGAGCCCGCCTCGCTCACCAAGTTGATGACGGCTTATTTGGTGTTCGATGCCCTCAAGCACAAAAAAATCAGCATCGATCAAAAAATGCCAGTGAGCGTTCGCGCCTGGAAGATGCCTGGCTCGCGCATGTTCATCGATCCCAAAATGGAAGTGCCGGTTGAGGACTTGATCAAGGGCATGATTGTTCAGTCTGGCAACGACGCCACTGTGGCTTTGGCCGAAGCGGTGGGTGGCTCGGTGGAGCGCTTTGTGGAATTGATGAACCAGCAAGCCAAGGCGCTGGGCATGAACAACACCCAATATGCCAACCCAGAAGGCTTGACCGCGCCGGGGCACCAAACCACGGCCCGCGATTTGTCGGTGCTGGCTGCGCGCTTGATGCAAGACTTTCCCAAAGAAAAAGACTACTACGCGATCAAAAAATACCGTTACGCCGGAACGCCTGCGGCCAATGACACCAATCGCAACTTGCTCTTGTTCAAGGACCCCACCGTCGATGGGCTCAAGACGGGCCACACCGAAGCGGCGGGCTATTGTTTGATCGCTACGGCGCACAGGCCTTTGTTCGAAAAGCAAGAGCGGCGCTTGCTGGCCGTGGTGTTGGGCGCTCGATCCGAGCAGGCAAGGGCTCAAGAGGCTCAAAAATTACTCAATTGGGGTTACACGGCGTTCGAAGGCGTACGCCTTTTTGAGGCAGGCAAACCGGTGGTGACCGCCAAAGTCTGGAAGGGTGGACAAAGCGAAGTTGGGCTGGGCTCGGTCAAAGACATCATCGTGGCTGTACCCCATGGGTCGGCCAGCCGGATCAAAACCGAGGCGGCTTATCACACCCCGGTTTTGGCGCCGCTCACTTCCGGGCAGGTGCTGGGTGAGCTCAAGGTCAGCCTGGATGGCCAGCCTTGGACAACGGTGCCGCTGGCCAGTCTGACCGCGGTCGAACCAGCGGGTTGGTTGGGCCGAACTTGGGACAGCATACGACTCTGGATTCAGTGAATCCGGGAACCTGATCGCTTTTTGCTACACTAGCGGGCTTTTCGGCACATTTTCGAATGGGCCGGAATGTGCATTTCATTACAACGGAATCGTTTAGGGACTTTTTCAATGCCAACCATCAACCAACTGGTGCGCCACGGACGCACGGTCGAAAAGACCAAGTCCAAGAGCCCAGCCATGGAGAACTCGCCGCAGCGTCGCGGCGTTTGTACCCGTGTCTACACCACCACTCCCAAGAAGCCCAACTCCGCTTTGCGTAAGGTTGCCAAAGTGCGCCTCACCAACGGTTTTGAGGTCATTTCCTACATCGGCGGCGAAGGCCACAACCTGCAAGAGCACTCGGTGGTGCTCGTGCGCGGTGGACGCGTCAAAGATTTGCCTGGTGTGCGCTATCACATCGTGCGCGGTTCACTTGACCTGCAAGGTGTCAAAGACCGTAAGCAATCCCGTTCCAAGTACGGCGCTAAGCGTCCTAAGAAGGCCTGATTCTTTCAGGTGTGTGTTCGGTGCCCGATCCGCATGGCTGCGGGGTGGGCGAAGTGACCTGAAGGTGTCGTGGGATGCCTGGGTCGAGTAAGTGAGGGTTGATTGGCCCTCGCGGCATGTTCAGCATGCATGCCAACTGAAGCAAAGAGGTGAAAAAATGCCACGTC
>JBEAMY010000208.1:0-7853 GCA_041165725.1 Pseudomonadota bacterium | reverse complement strand
ACCATGTCCGAAGAAACACAAGACGTCCAAAAAGACGAAGCCGCTGCTGCCGATGCCGCAGCTGAGGCTCAGCCCGTTGCCCTGGCCACGGAACAAGCCCATGCCACGGTTGGCGAGGATTTAGACCCGCTGCCCACGGCCAGGGATTTCGAGGAAAGCTCGCCCAACAACATCAACCCCGAGGTGTTGAAGAACATCACGGTGAATTTGTCGATTGAAGTGGGCCGCACCCAAATCAAGATCAAGGACCTCATGCGCCTGACCCAGGGCAGCGTGGTCGAACTCGATCGCATTGCAGGTGAACCGCTTGACCTGCTGGTCAACAACACCGTGGTTGCCCAGGGCGAAGTGGTGCTGGTCAACGATCGTTATGGCATTCGCCTCACCCGCGTGGTGCCGTCGACCGAACGACTCAAGTCGCTGTGATCAGCGCCGATTCCTGTAGCTGAAGTAACACTCTCCAAGTGTGCACCTCGCCGAGGGCCAAACGCCCTCGGCTTTTTTTTGACCCGGTTATCATGAATCGCATGAATACATTCACCCGCGTCGAACTCTTCACCGATACCGATGGTGTGGCCCGATTTCGCACCAACGATATTGCCCTTGACCAAGGCACCGAGGCCGCCAGGCTCTCTGCCCTCATGAGCAGTGGTGGCTTGCAGCTGCGCCAAAGCCCGGTGGGTTTTCGCAGCGTGTTTCATGTCACCACCACACCACAGTGGGTCTTCATCCTTCAAGGGCAAATGGAGATTGGCTTGCGAGACGGCAGCTCCAGGGTCTTCTCGCCTGGCGAACACTTTTTCTCTAACGATGTCCTGCCCGAAGGCGAGGAATTTAATCCTCAAGTTCACGGGCACTGGAGCCGACAAGTTGGGGACCAAGCCCTGGTCACGGCCTTCGTGCGCGCCTGAGGGCGACATCCGGGCATAAGCTGGCTTGAAACTTTTTGCTTGTTGACCTTAAGGTTTGCGGGCTTTCTTCCGATTCTTGATGAATCCCAGGTGAGGTCTTATGAAAAAGTATCTGCGAATCATCCTTGAAGTCCTGCTCGGACTTTTGTTTGTTGCGGCAAGCGTGCTGGCCTATGTCAATTGGTCGGGCAAGCGACATGCCATTGTTGAGGTCGGCAGCGTCTCCCAAGAAATGGAAGAGCTGGACAAAGACCTCAAGGACGCTGAAGAAGAAGTCAAGCAGCTCAAGGGCGAGCTTGAAGGCTTGCAGCCGCGCGTCTTCCAACTCGATGCCGTCAAGGCTGCCCTCTCTGGCGGACAAGTGCTGCAAGACATGGAGGCCTTGTACAAGGGCGGCAAGATTGAAATGACGGCTGAGCGTCAAGCTGGCATCGGTGCTTTGCGCATGCTGGCCATTGGCGCTGAAGACCCCAACACCGTGGCGGCCTTCACCAAAGCACTGGAAATGGCGCAATGGAAAAACCGTCTGGACACCGTCTGTGCGGCTCAGAACGCTTTGGCAGCTGCGGGTCAAAAAGTCGAGGTGCTCTCCGAGTGCCGCAACATCTCCACCGCCAAACCCAAAGAAGCGCCCAAGCACGATTTCCATTGGGGCTATGAAGGCAAAGAAGGCCCCGAGCATTGGGGCGATCATTTCCCGGTGTGTTGCAATGGCAAAAAGCAATCGCCTTTGAACATCGTGGCACCCTTTGAAAAGTCCAAGGCCAAGCTGGCTGTGAACTACAAGATGGGCCCGCTCAAGATGCTCAACAACGGTCACACGATTCAGGTCAACATCCCACCTGGCAGCACCATGAGCGTGAACGGCATGACCTACGACTTGCTGCAGTTCCACTTCCATCGTCCCAGTGAAGAGCAAATCAATGGTGACTACTCCGCCATGGTCGCCCACTTTGTTCACAAGAGCAAAGAAGGCCAACTGGCTGTGATCGGTGTCTTGCTGCAATACGGCAAAGAGAACCCGGCCATCAAGACCCTTTGGGCCAATCTGCCGCCCAAAGAGAACGAGGAATATGCACCCGACAAGATCGCTTTTGATCCGTCCACCTTGCTGCCCAAAGAACTTGGCTTCTACCACTACGAAGGTTCTTTGACGACGCCGCCATGTACCGAGGGCGTGGACTTCTACATCCTCAAGACGCCTTCACAGGTCTCCAAGGAACAAGTGGGTCAGTTCCCCTACAAGATGAACGCCCGTCCGGTTCAGCAACTCAATGGCCGCAAGATCTCCGAGGGTTGATCCCAGACCTCTTGCAAGCCTCTGAGCACACACCCCGGCCCATGCCGGGGTGTTTTTTTGTGGGGCTGCGATCATGGGAGAATTCGCTCCTCATTTTTTCTTTGCCTCTGGATCAACACCATGTCTCGCAAAGTCTTCATCAAAACCTTTGGCTGCCAGATGAACGAGTACGACTCGGACAAGATGGGCGATGTGCTGGCCGCTGCCGAAGGTTACGAAGCCACCACCAATCCCGATGAGGCCGACCTCATCGTTTTCAACACTTGCTCGGTCCGCGAAAAAGCCCAGGAGAAAGTCTTTTCCGATCTGGGCCGTGTGAAACACCTCAAGAAAAAAGGCGTGCAAATCGCAGTCGGCGGTTGTGTGGCCAGCCAAGAAGGGGCCTCCATCGTCGAACGCGCGCCGTATGTCGATGTGGTCTTTGGTCCGCAAACCCTGCACCGCTTGCCCGAATTGCTGCAACAAAGTCGCAGCACGCAACGCGCGCAAGTGGACATCACCTTCCCTGAAATCGAAAAATTCGACCATTTGCCCACCCCCAAATCGTCTGGGGGTTCGGCCTTTGTGTCGATCATGGAAGGCTGCTCCAAATACTGCAGCTATTGCGTCGTGCCCTACACCCGTGGCGAAGAAGTCAACCGCCCACTTGAAGACGTGCTCACCGAAGTCGCCAGCCTGGTTGCGCAAGGGGTCAAGGAAATCAATTTGCTGGGACAAAACGTCAACGCATACCGCGACCCCAGCGCCACCGATCCTGAGCACGGTGACTTTGCCTGGCTGCTGGAATGCGTCGCAGCGATTCCCGGTGTCGAGCGCTTGCGCTACACGACCAGCCATCCCAATGAATTCACGCCCAGGCTGATCGAAGCCTATGCCCGAGTGCCTCAACTGGTGAGCCATTTGCACTTGCCCGTGCAACACGGATCAGACCGCATCCTCATGGCAATGAAGCGTGGCTACACCGCTTTGCAATACAAGAGCATCGTGCGCAAGCTGCGCGCCATTCGGCCCGACCTGTCGCTGAGCTCCGATTTCATCGTGGGCTTTCCAGGCGAGACCGATGCCGATTTCGACCAACTCATGCGGCTGATTGACGACGTGAAGTTCGATGCGTCGTTCAGCTTCATTTTCAGCCCGAGACCCGGCACGCCAGCGGCCAATCTGACCGACGATACGCCGCACGAAGTCAAACTCAAACGGCTGCAAACCCTGCAAGCGGCGATTGAGAGCGAGGTTCAACAGATTTCAAGCCGCCGCGTCGGGACCGTTCAGCGCATTCTGGTCGAAGGTCCTTCGCGCAAAAACCAGCAGGAATGGATGGGGCGAACCGCCTGTAACCGGGTGGTCAATTTTGAGGTCGGTCCCCACCCCGAGCGATTTGCCGGCCAGTTGGTCGATGTGCGCATCACCCAGGCCCTGCCCCATTCGCTGCGGGGCGAACTCACAAAGTCATGATGGTGCAGCCCGTGGTTTTGCGGGCTTCGAGGTCGCGATGGGCTTGCTGCACCTGATCGAGCGGGTAGGTTTGCTCGATGGGAATCTTGACTTCACCACTGAGCACGACTTTGAAGAGTTCATCCGCCAAGGCTTGTGAGGATTCGCGCGTGGCCAAGTGGGTGAAGAGGGTGCACCGCGTCACGTACAAAGAGCCTTTGGGGCCCAAGACGCCAGGCGAGAACGCAGGCACCGGGCCAGAGGCGTTGCCAAAGCTGGCCATCAGGCCAAAGGGCTGCAAACAGTCCAGCGATTTGTCCCAAGTGTCCTTGCCCACCGAGTCGTAAACCACTTTGACACCTTGGCCACCGGTGATCTCTTTGACGCGAGTGAGGAAATCTTCCTTGCTGTAATTGATGACATGGGATGCACCAAATTGCTTGGCCAGTTCACATTTGGCATCGCTGCCCGCCGTGCCAATGAGTTGCAGGCCAAGGGCTTTGGCCCATTGGCAAGCGATCAAGCCCACACCGCCCGCAGCGGCATGAAAGAGCACGTGGTCGCCTTTTTGTAGGCCCGCCACCGGCAAAGTGCGCTTGAGCAAATAGCCCGCGGTCATGCCTTTGAGCATCATGGCGGCACCGGTCTCGAACGAAATCGCATCGGGCAATTTGCAAACGGTTTTGGCCGGCATCACGCGGGCTTCGCTGTAACTGCCGGGCGGGTTGCTGGCATAGGCCGCACGGTCGCCGACCTTGAGGTGACTGACCCCCTCGCCCACGGCTTCGATCACGCCCGATGCTTCCATGCCCAGCTTCAAGGGCATGGGGAATGGATAAAGCCCACTGCGCTGGTAGACGTCGATGTAGTTCAAGCCAATCGCTTTGTGACGGATGCGGATTTCGCCGGGGCCTGGCTGGCCCACTTCAACATCCATCAATTTCATCTGCTCGGGTCCGCCTGCCTGATCGATGACTACGGCTTTGGTCATGGGTTTGCTCCTGAATGAAAATTTGCTGATCATCCTGCCACAAAACCATTTCCGTGGCTGTCGCGGTGATTGCGGCGCGCCCTTGCGCATGCGCTAGAGTGCAACCCATGTCGACATCTCCCCTGGGGCTCACGCCTCGAACCGCCTTGCTTCTCGTTGTGCCGCCCCTGCTTTGGGCAGGCAATGCCGTCGTGGGGCGTTTGGTCTATCCCTATGTACCACCGCTCACGCTCAATTTTTTGCGTTGGGTCGGCGCTTTTCTTTTGCTTTTGCCGCTCGCACACGGCCTCTTGCGCGCGCGCAGCCCGCTGTGGTCACACTGGCGCCGCTATGCCCTTTTGGCTTTGTTGGGCGTAGGTTGCTACAACTCTTTTCAGTACCTGGCCTTGCACACCTCTTCGCCCATCAACGTGACGCTGGTGGCATCGAGCAGTCCGGTTTTCATGTTGGCCATTGGGGCTTTGTTTTTTGGCCAAGCCATTCGCAGCCAACAACTCTGGGGAGCGGCCTTGTCGATCTTGGGCGTCTTGTGCGTGCTCTCGCGCGGCGACCCCGCCACTTTGTTGAGCGTGCAATGGGTGGTGGGTGACATCTATGTGCTGATCGCCACCGCCTGTTGGTCGTTTTACAGCTGGTTGCTTGCACAACCCAAAGACCCGCCCGAGCTGCGCAGCAACTGGGCGCAGTTTTTGATGGCACAGATCTTTTTTGGTTTGGGTTGGAGCGGCCTCTTCTCAGGCCTTGAATGGAGCTTGACGCCAGCCCACATCGAATGGAACCTCACGGTGGTGCTGGCCTTGATTTATGTCTCGATTGGTCCCGCCATCTTGGCCTACCGTTGCTGGGGTTTGGGCGTGCAACAAGCGGGGCCCAATGTGGCGGGCTTTTTTGCCAACCTCACGCCTTTGTTCGCCGCAACGATTTCAACTTTGATGCTGGGCGATTCGCCAGCGGCCTATCACGTGCTGGCGTTCGCACTCATCGTGGGTGGGATTTGGGTGTCTTCGCGCCGCAGCAAGCCTCAAGAGTGATGAGGCAATGACGCAGATTCAGCGTAGCCCTGGGCTTTAATACGTTCCCGGATACGCCCCACCATCGATCAACAGGTTTTGCCCCGTGATGTAGGCCGCTTGTTGGCTGCACAAAAACGCGCAGGTTTCGCCAAATTCCTTGGCATCACCAAAGCGGCCCGCCGGAATGGTTTTGATGCGAGCGGCGCGAATCTCGTCCTCGCTTTGACCGGTTTTCTTGGCGGCGCCTGTGATGGTGGTGCGAATGCGGTCGGTGTCGAAGGAGCCCGGCAGCAAGTTGTTGATGGTCACATTGCGCGACACCAACTTGGGGATGCGCGCCACACCCGCCACAAAGCCGGTGAGACCGCTTCTTGCACCGTTGGAGAGGCCCAAGATGTCGATGGGGGCTTTGACCGAGCTCGATGTGATGTTGACGATGCGACCAAAACCCCGTTCGGCCATGCCGTCCACTGTGGCCTTGATGAGTTCAATGGGTGTGAGCATGTTGCCGTCCACAGCCTTGATCCATTCGTCGCGCCCCCAATCGCGAAAGTCGCCAGGGGGCGGGCCTCCAGCGTTGGTGACGACGATGTCAAAGGCTTTGCCTGGTCCACCTTGCACTTGCCACACGGCATGACGCCCTGCTTCTGTGGTGATGTCTTCGGCGACTTCAAGCACCGTGGTGCCATGAGCGCGCAAGGCTTGCGCGGCTTCTTTGAGCACATCGGCTCGGCGCGCGACCACCACCAGGTGACAGCCTTCTTTGGCCAAAGCCTCGGCACAGCCATAACCCAGACCTTTGCTGGCGCCACCCACCAAAGCCCATTTGCCTTTGAGTCCGAAATCCATTTCACTTTCCTCCTGAACGAGAGACCATGTAAACACCCGAGAGCACCAGCAAGGTGCCCAGGATCACCCATTGATTGAACGGTTCATCGAGCACCAGGACCCCAAGAATGAGGGTCGACATGGGGCCAACCATGCCGGCTTGTGCAGCCAGGCTTGCACCGATGCGTTCAACCGCCATCATCACCATGAGCACAGGGGCCACGGTGCAAAACACAGCATTGATCAAGGACAAATACCAGACCGGCATGGGTATTGCACTCACCGCCATGGGTTGGACCCACAGGAATTGAATCAGGCTGAACATGCAAGCTGCGATGGAGGCCAGCCCCACCAAACGCATGGAGCCGATGCGCTTGACCATTTGCCCGCTGAAGATCAGGTAAAGGGCATAGGCCAGTGCGCTGCCAAAGACCAGGCCAACGCCCAAAGTCACATTGGGGCCTTCCAAACTCACCTCGTGACCAAACACCACCAATACGCCCGCATAACTTAAGCCCATGGCCGCGATGCGCCGCCCATTGACGGCTTGGCGATGCAAGACCCAACCCAACAGCAAAACCAAGGTGGGGTTGAGGTAAAGAATGAGTCGCTCCAGACTTGCCGTGATGTATTGCAAGCCGAGGAAGTCAAGGTAGCTGGCAAAGTAATAGCCCAGAAAACCCAAGCCCACGATGGCCAGGCCATCGCGTGGGTTGAGCGGGTTGTCGCGCGCATGGCTTTGTCGATTGGCCCACCAAACCATGGCCATGAAAAACGGCAGGGCCAACATCATGCGAAGCATGATGAGGGTGGCTGGGTCCACACCGTGGCGATAAATGAGCTTGACCAAAATGGCCTTGCCACTGAAGGCAATGGCTCCAATCAGGGCCAGCCACAGGCCCAGGCGGTGAGCGCTTGCAGCGTGTGCAGGCAAAGCCGTGGCGGACATCAGAACCCCGCAGCAAGTCCGTCACGGCGGGCATCGCTGGCCACCACATAGCCCTCAACACGTGGGTCGCCCGCTCGCCAGATGAACTGCCCCGCACCAAAGTCTTGGTAGCTGTCATTGATCACATCGATCTGATGGCCTCTGGCCTGCAAAGACTGAGCGGTGTCTGCGCGCAAAGCGGCTTCAACGTTGATGCTCATGCCTTGGTTGTAACGCCAGCGGGGCGCATCGCAAGCGGCTTGTGGGTTTTGACCGTAATCGAGCATGCGCACCAGGGTCTGCATGTGACCTTGGGGTTGCATGTTGGCCCCCATGACGCCATAGCTCATGACGGGCTGGCCATTGCGGGTGAGGAAAGCGGGAATGATGGTGTGAAAAGGCCGCTTGCCCGGTGCCACCAAGTTGGCGGGGTTGTGCGCACCCGGTT
>JBEAMY010000207.1:0-3664 GCA_041165725.1 Pseudomonadota bacterium | reverse complement strand
CAGGGCAGCAGAGGCCGTGGCAATGTTGCCCCCCACGACATCGACCTGAGGGTAGTTGTTCTTGATCCAGCGAACCCGGTCCAGCACCCCTTTGCTGTGTCCGTGCGCAGTGTCCACGATGAGGGCATCCACTCCGGCCTGAACCAGGGCTTCGACCCGCTCCTCAGTGCCCTCGCCCACGCCAACCGCAGCCCCTACCCTTAGGCGGCCTGAGGCATCGCGTGCGGCGTTGGGGAAACTGGTTTGTTTGGTGATGTCTTTGACGGTGATCAGGCCCTTGAGTTCAAAGGCATCGTTGACCACCAAGAGTCGCTCCAGCCGATGTTTGTTGAGCAAGGCCTTGGCCTGCTCCAGGGTGGTGCCTTCAGGCACGGTGATGAGCCTGTCACGGACCGTCATGATTTCGCTGACAGGTGCGTCATAACGGGTTTCAAAGCGCAAATCACGCCCAGTGACGATGCCCACCACTTTGCCAGCATCAAGAACAGGGAAACCAGAAATGCCCAGTTGTTCGGACAATGCCATGACCTCGCGCACCCGGTGTGATGGCGTGATCACCACCGGATCGGTCAACACACCGGTTTCGTAGCGCTTGACTTTGGCCACCTGCGCCGCTTGCTCTTGGGCGGTGAGGTTTTTATGAATGATGCCCATGCCCCCTTCTTGTGCGATGGCAATGGCCAATCGGGCTTCGGTGACGGTGTCCATGGCGGCAGACACCAGAGGAAGGTTAAGGCTGATTCGGCGGGAAAAACGGGTGCTCAGCTGGGTGTCTTTGGGCAAGACCTGCGAGAAAGCTGGCACCAAAAGCACGTCATCAAAAGTGAGTGCGTGTCCAAGAAGGCGCATGAGAGGGCTCCAAAAAAAGCATCATAGGCAAGCCCGGTGCACGCCTGTATACAGAAGAGGGGCTTGGCGAGCTGGGAGCGGAAATGACCGGCTTGCGTTCCTGAAGCGATCAGGCAAGGTTCAATGAGAAGGCTATTCCTCGGTGGCTGGGGCCTGATTTTTCGTTTTTTTGGCAAACAAACCGGCGCTTCTCGCCCCTTGTTGCGCAAAACGCTCGCGCCTTGCCACTTTGGGGTCCACTCGCAATGGGCGAGTCCACTCCAATCGGTCGCCCTGATAAAGGGTTTGTTCAAGGCTCACCCTGCGTCCCCAAATGCTCCAATGGGCTTGGTCGAGGTCGCCCAAGGGGACCGTTTCTTCTGGCCACTGTCGTTGAAGGAGCACCAAGGCCTGAGCCAAAGTACAGCCAGCAGGAACCTCCAATTCGACAAGCTCAACCGCTCTGGGCTTGGGGCTCCAGGCCATGCTGATCCTCATTCGCCGTACACCTGATGGGCGCGTTCTACAAACGCATTGACCAAGGTCGATGCAATGCGGTCGAAGACGGGGGCCACCAAACCGCCAAAGACCGAATCGAATCGGTAAGCGAGTTGCAACTCGACTTTGCAAGCCCGCTCTTCACCCATGGGAATGAAGTCCCAAGTGCCGTTCAAGGCCTTGAAAGGGCCATCGACTAGCGTCAAGGCGACTTGTCGGCCCTCTTGGTGGATGTTTTGAGTCGTGAAACTTTTTTTGAGTCCAGCCACTTGCATGCCAATGCAGGCAATAATGCCGTTGGGCAGGTGCTCAACCACCTCGGCGTGATCGCACCAAGGCAGAAATTCAGGGTACCGGGCAACATCGACCACCAGATCAAACATCTCTTGCGCGCTGTACCAAAGCAATACCGACTGGTGAACCGTGTTCAGTTTCATAAAATGTAGACATCAAGCGGCCTGAGGGTCGCATTTTATTCACCCCTCCCCAAGATCCATCCATGGCCACCGGCAAGCCCCTACCTGCACGCATCGCCGAAAACAAAAAGGCCGCCTTCAACTACTTTTTTGAGGAAAAGTTTGAGGCAGGCATGGTCCTGGAAGGCTGGGAAGTCAAGGCAGCACGCGAAGGCAAGGTTCAATTGACCGACGGTTATGTGGTGATTCGACAAGGCGAATTGTTCGTCATTGGCTGCCAGATCAACCCCCTGAAAACAGCCTCTACGCATGTTCGCCCCGACGCCATCCGCTCACGTAAGTTGTTACTTCATAAGGATGAAATCAGGCGACTCATCGGCAAGGTGGAGCAAAAAGGCTATACCTTGGTGCCTTTGAACCTGCACTGGAAAAACGGACGGATCAAATGCGAGATTGCGCTGGCGCGCGGCAAGGCCGAACACGATAAGCGCCACACGATTCGCGACCGCGAAGGCAAGCGGGAGGTTGAGCGCGCGATGAAATCGAGGAATCGCTGATCCCCAGTTTCAGAGGCTCAGAGTTCGGTCAAATGCCCTTGGTGCATGCGCAAACGCCTTTGGCAAAGTTGACTGATGCCCTCATCGTGGGTGACCAGAATCAGCGTGGTGCCACGAGCCCTGTTCATGCTGAGCATCAGATCCATGATGGCTTTGCCAGTTGCATGGTCAAGGCTGCCCGTGGGCTCATCGGCCAAAAGAATCGCAGGCTCCACCACAAAGGCCCTGGCCAAGGCCACACGCTGCTGCTCGCCTCCAGAAAGCACTTTGGGATAGTGGTTCAGCCGATCGCCCAGACCCACTTGCTTGAGCAATTCGATGGCCTTGCGCCGCGGTTCGCTGGCCCCTGCAAGCTCCAAAGGAAGCATGACGTTTTCCAGGGCAGTGAGTGATGACAGCAGTTGAAAGCTCTGGAACACAAAAGCCATGTGTTTGGCCCTGAATGCGGCGCGATCGTCCTCTGAGCGATCAAACAGCGATTCACCCAGAACGTGAACCTCCCCACTCGATGGGGTATCCAGACCGGCAAGAATGGAAAGCAAGGTGCTTTTGCCCGAGCCAGAAGCCCCAACCAGGGCCACTGTTTGCCCAGCTTCAACGCTGAAATTGATATCGCAGAGAATCTGAAGGGCACCCGAGGCATCGTTGACCACCTTGTTGACGCCGCTCACCACCATCCATTTGTTTGTGTTTGTCATGCATCGCTCATTCATCAATCGGCGCTACTTTAACGGTCAGCTCATCTCCGCATGCGTCGTAGGCCTGTTGGCGACGACCGGTATGGCCCAAACGGCCAACAAGCGATTGTTGGTGGTGGGCGACTCGCTCAGTGCCGAATATGGCATTGCCAAAAACAGTGGCTGGGTGGCCTTGCTGCAAAAGCGCCTGGATCAAGTCGGCAAACCTTGGAAGGTGGTCAATGCCAGCATTTCTGGCGACACCACCTCGGGGGGACGCTCTCGACTTCCCGCGCTTTTGAGCCAGCATCAACCTCAGTTGGTGATCATCGAACTGGGGGGCAACGACGCCTTGAGGGGCTTGTCGATGCAGGCCACAGAGGCCAATTTAAAAGCCATGGTCCAAGCCTGCAAGCAAGCGGGGTCCAAGGTCTTGCTGGTCGGCATGGAAATGCCCCCCAACTATGGCACGCGCTACCTGCGTGAATTCAAAGAAATGTATGTGCGCCTGGCCAAAACCGAGTCGGTTCCTTTGGTGCCGTTTTTGCTCCAGGGCATCGCGGACTTGCCCGATGCCAACGACTGGTTTCAGTCGGACCGAATCCACCCTTTGGCCAAAGCCCATCCCCGCATGCTGGACAACGTGTGGAGGGGCTTGGAGCCCATGATCTGACATGGCGGTTCACAA
>JBEAMY010000206.1:0-6494 GCA_041165725.1 Pseudomonadota bacterium | reverse complement strand
TTGATGACTTGCGCCAAAGCGCGCGACAAGCGATGGATGTAGCGCGCCCAAGCCGCTTGACACACCGCGTCGCCCTCGCGCATTTTGGCGATCCAAGTCTTCATGTCCAGCGCCAGTCCAGTTTCTCGCTGCAACTGGGCCGCAGCGCCTGTGCCGCTGAGCCACGTTTCCAAACAGCCTTGCTGGCCGCACCAACAGGCTGGAGTTTTCAGTTCATCCACCGTGGGCCAAGGCAATGGGTTGTGCCCCCATTCACCCGATAAGCCATGGGGGCCGCCCCAAACTTCGCCCCGCCAAGCCCAACCACCGCCGCAACCCGTGCCCAAAATCACGCCAAAGACCAAGCCTGCGCCAGCTGCCGCACCGTCTTGCGCCTCACTCAAAACCAGGCAATTGGCGTCGTTTTCAATGCGCCAGTTGCAAGCACTGGCGCGCTTCAAATCGGCGAGCAGGTTTTGTCCGTTCAAGCACTGAGTGTTCGCACCACGAACCCTTTGCGTTTGAGGGTCCAAGCAACCCGGTATGCCCATGCCCACGGGCAAGTTTGGCGAAAGACCCAAAGCCTGACGTGCACCGCTCACCAGTTGCAACACCCCGTCCAGCAAGGCTGGGTAACTTTGGCTGGGCGTGGCCTGACGATTGCGGTAGAGGGTCTCGCTTTGTGCATTGATGACGATCACTTCGGTTTTGGTTCCCCCCAAATCCACGCCGATCAGCGGCGCAATGGGTGAGGTGTCAATTCGGTTCATTTGATTCTCAATGGCGTGTTGCACCATCTTCTCTCATGTTGTCCCCTACTTTCCCATATAGTGAGCATCAAGTCCTTTCTGGTAAGGACAGGGGCTGATGAGGACACCATGTTGCACGAACGAATCCAATTGCCCAACGGATGGACCTTGGTCCTGGTCGAATCCATCACCCAGTTGAGAGAGGCCGATCAAGCCCATGTGGTGGTGACGGGATCGCATGGGGGGAGTAGCTCCACCGAGTTCGCCTTGAAACACCGCCCCAAGCTGGCGTGTTTCAACGATGCCGGCGTGGGCAAAGATCAGGCTGGCATAGTGGCTTTGGATCGCTTTGAGGCCCAAGGGCTGGCTTGCGTGACCGTGTCTCACCAAACGGCGCGCATTGGTGACGCCCAAGATGCTTGGGCCCATGGTGTGATCAGTCATGCCAATCGATCAGCAGCTCAACTGGGGCTTCATGAAGGCATGGTCCTCAACGAGGCAATCAGGGCGCTTTGACGCAACGAAAGCCGATGTAGACCACCCGAGTCTGACGGGGTTTGGTGGCGACATCGGCTTGCAACTGACGTTCAGGCCCATACCACCAAGATGATCCACGGGTGATGCGTTCGTCGCCCGCTCCAGTGTCCACCCATTCCCAAACATTACCGCCCATGTCCCACAAGCCGTTCACACCGGCTGGCGTGGTCATCACAGGCACATGTCCGCTGCCTCGCCACAACGCGCCTTTGGGGGCAACGCCAGGTTTTGAACCGCAACCGTCCAGGCATTGGCTGCCAGCCGGCGAGTCGCCTCTGGGGTAAGCATAGGTTTTCCCCTTGACCCAGCCCTGAGGAGCCGGATTTCTTTGTTCAAGGTAAGCCGCCTTGACCCATTCGGAATCGGTGGGCAAGCGCATGCCACGTTGTTTGCAAAGCCAAGAAGCCTCATCAAAACTCAAGTGCGTGGCGGGCTCATCGTCTTTCGCTGGTGCACCAAAAGGCGTGCGCCAAGTCCAGCCCGGCTTGGTGGTCCAACCCGCTTCGTAGACTTGGCCACCGCCATCGCGCTCGGCCTGACTCACAAAGCCTGTGGCCTGTGCAATGGCGCGAACTTGCCCAACCGAGACTTCGTGGGCATCCCACCCCAAACCATGCACCCAAAGAAGAGGCGATGGGGCTGTGTGGGTTTGCGCGCAAGCCCAGGGCGAACAAGCCATCAGGGCCAAGGCCAAAAACCGGGTCAATTGCTGCGTCATGCCGCCTCCTTTGCAGATGAAGCGAATTGCACCACGTCAGCGCATGGTGATCAGCAACCCGATTGCAAACCCACTTTGCGCAAAATGGATTCCATCAAGCACCAACGGGTGATTGCGCTTTGCAAAATGTTGGCGCCGACGAAGGCCGTGAAGGCCAGCCACCATGAACTGACATAGATCGGGCTGGCCTCTACGCCCAGCGCCAAAGACATGAGGATGAAGAGTCCAGCGACCAATCTGACCATTTGCCATGATTTCATGAGAGTTCCTTTTTAGTGAAGTGAAGTTGATGGGATGGTGTCGTATTCGCGGCGGTAGGCCACGAAATACAGCAAGGGAATGACGACCAGGGTCAACACCGTCGAAACCAAAATGCCGAAAATCAGCGAGATGGCCAAGCCGTTGAAGATGGGATCGTCAAGGATGAAAAACGCACCCAACATGGCTGCAAGTCCTGTGAGTACGATGGGTTGCGAGCGTGTGATGGCTGAATCGACCACTGCCTTGGAAAATGGCACGCGCTGCTGAAGTTGCAAGTTGATGAAGTCCACCAACAAGATGGAGTTGCGAACGATGATGCCGGCCAGCGCGATCATGCCGATCATGCTGGTTGCGGTGAATTGAGCGCCCAGCAAGGCATGACCGGGCATCACGCCAATGAGTGTGAGCGGAATCGGCGCCATGATGATGAGCGGCGTCAGATAAGACCCAAACTGTGCAACGACCAAAAGGTAGATCAGAACCAAGCCCACGGCATAAGCTGCTCCCATGTCACGGAAAGTTTCATAGGTGATTTGCCATTCGCCATCCCATTTGATGGCGTAATGGCGCAATGCGTCATCAGGCTGGTGAATGAAGTACTCCTTTAAGGCCTCGCCATTTGGCGTGTTCACAGCTTTCATGCGCTCGCGCATGGCAAACATGCCGTAAAGCGGGCTATCCACCGTTCCGGCCATGTCGGCCGTCACGAAGTTCACCGGCATCAAATCCTTGTGGAAGATGGGCTGCTCGACTTGGGTGCGACTGACGATCACGAGTTCGCGAATGGGAACCAGCTTTCCCGACGCGCTTTTCACGCTCAATTGCAACAAGTCATCAAGACCGCCTTGTCGTTCTGCTGGCAATTGCAGGTGTGCGGCAGCTGGATATTTGCTGCCATCGTGCAAATGAGTGACATCCTCGCCAGCAAGGCCAGCACGCAGTGTGGTGACGATGGCTTGCTGGGGCACACCAAGCAAAGCCGCCTTGGCCCTGTCGATGCGAATCCACCACTTGGGTGCATGTGCAATGCTGGAGTCGTCAACATCGACCACAGCCGGTGTCGCTTCGAAGACCTCACGAATCGCTTTGGCCACGGCTTCGCGTCCAGCAGGATCGGGGCCATAAATTTCAGCAACAATGGGCGCACGAACAGGCGGACCAGGTGGCACTTCCACAACCTTGACATTGGCACCGTGAAGCCGACCAATGCGCTGAAGCTCGGGCCTAAGGCGGGTGGCAATGGCATGGCTTTTTTCTTTGCGATGGGCTTTGTCCACCAAATTGACCTGGATGTCGCCCAGCTCAAGCGCATTGCGCAAATCGTATTGGCGCACCAAGCCATTGAAGTTGATGGGCGAAGCCACGCCAGCATAAGCCTGATAGTTGGCCACATCGGGGTCTTTGATTAAGTGCGCGCCCAGGTCTTGTAAAGCCGCGGCAGTGCGCTCCAAAGAAGTGCCCGCAGGCATGTCCACAACGACCTGGAACTCTGACTTGTTGTCGAAGGGCAGCATCTTGAGCACCACCCAACCAAATGCGGGCAAAGACAGTGAGAACACAATGAGCAAAGCCACGGCCAACCAAACCTTGAGTCGGTTGCGAGCGCCCATTTGGGCATCCAGCAAAGGGCGAAACGCTCGCTCGAAAACTGGCCTGAGCACAGTGTTGAAGCGGCTTTCAGAATGACCGTGGCCAGTGGCCTTCAGCCAGAGACGAGCCAGCCAAGGGGTCACAACAAACGCAATGGCCAGCGACAGCAGCATGCCCATGCTGGCATTGATGGGGATGGGGCTCATGTAAGGACCCATGAGGCCACTCACAAATGCCATGGGCAGCAAAGCGGCAATCACGGTGAAGGTCGCCAAAATCGTGGGGCCACCCACTTCGTCAACCGCATGAGGAATGATGGCTTTGAGCGAACGATCTGGGTAAAGCTGCATGTGGCGATGGATGTTCTCCACCACCACAATCGCGTCGTCCACCAAAATACCGATGGAAAAGATCAGCGCAAAGAGCGAAACCCGATTGAGGGTAAAGCCCCAGGCCCAAGAAGCAAACAAGGTCACAGTCAGTGTGAGCAAGACCGCCGTGCCCACGATGGCGGCTTCACGGCGACCCAAAGCCAAAAACACCAAAGCCACCACCGATGCGGTGGCAAACAACAATTTCTGAATCAGTTTTTGCGCCTTGTCGTTGGCCGTGGCGCCGTAGTTGCGGGTCTCGACCACTTCAACGTCGTCTGGAATCAGGGTGCCTCGCAGTTGTTGTACCCGCTGAGTCACTGCGTTGGCCACATCAATGGCGTTCTCACCCACTTTTTTAGTGATGGAAAGCGTGACCGCAACATGTTCTTCTGGACCTTGCGCGCTGCGACTGCCGAACCACATCATTCGAGATGGCGTGAGCGAACCTTCTTTGACGGCTGCCACGTCTTTGAGGTAAACGGGTTTGCCTTGACTGACCTGGACCACCAGGTCTTCGAGTTCGCTGGCGTTGGCAAAGAACGAGCCCGCCTCAACGCTCATGGCCTGATCGTTCTGAACGGTTTGTCCCAAGGGCATGCCCATGTTGGCCGATTGCAATGCGACCCTGAGCTCATTGACCGTCACCCCATGGCTGGCCATGCGCTGTGGGTCCATTTCGATTCGAACTGCGCGGCTTGAGCCACCCACGGTTCTCACATCCCGTGTACCGGGCACGCGCTTGAGCTCGGCCTCAATGCTCACTGCAATGCGCTCCAGGTCGTAGGCTTGCGACTCAATGTCCTTGCGGTGCAAGGTGAGTGTGACGATGGGCACATCCTCAATGCCCTTGGGTTTGATCAGCGGCTCCAGCGTGCCCAGATTGCGTGGCAACCAGTCGCTGTTTTCACGAACCGTGTCGTGCAAGCGAACCAGGGCCTCGGTTCGAGAAACCCCCACCTTGAACTGCACTGTGAGAATGGCCGCACCAGGTTGCGAAGCCGAATAAATGTGCTCAACACCCACCATTTTGGACAGCACTTGCTCGGCTGGAATCGCCACCATGCTTTGCACATCTCGCACCGATGCACCCGGAAATGGCACGATCAAATTGGCCATGGTGACGTTGATCTGAGGCTCTTCTTCGCGCGGCGTCATCATGACGGCAAAGATCCCCAGCAAAAACGCGACCAAGGCCAGCAAGGGTGTGAGGTGGGCCGATTGAAACCAAGCGGCGATCCGCCCTGAAACACCCAGCTGGGGATGATGAGGATGATCTTGTGGGTCGTGAGGATTGATGGGATTCACTGCATGCCCCCTTACTGCATTGCGCCCGAAGTCGACTGAGGTCGACTGACGATGGTTTCTCCTGCCTTCAGGCCAGACAAGACTTCAACTTGACCACCGCTTTCTCTGCCCAAGCGGATTTGTCTCAATCGTGGCGCACCCTCGGCGACGATGACATAAACACCCGTGATCTCGCCACGGCGAATGACGGCGCTGCTCGGAATCCAATTGCGGGTTTCGCCCTGAGCTGTGGGCAGTGGGACCCAAATTCGGGCATGCATGCCTGGGGCCAGTCCTGAACTCGCACCCTGGGCAGTGCGAGCAAGCGTCAGTCGCAACTCCATGGTGTGCGTTTGTGCGTCAACAGATGGGATCAACTCCATTTTTTGAGCCTGTTGAAAGCCTTGCAACACACCTGGCACTTCAAAGGCAAAGGGCTGGCTCGCTCGCTCAGCCTCGGCTTTTAGGGTTTGAGGCAAATCACCTTTGATCCGCAACCAACTGGGGTCGTGCATGACAACCAAGGGTTTACCGGGCATGGCCATGTCGCCTGGATTGGCAGGAACTTGTGAAACCACACCATCAAAAGGTGCACGGATCGTGAAGTAACCCCTTTGCGCCTGAGCGACCTGCGTATTGGCCTTCAGGGCATTCACTTGTGCGCGAGCGGCGTCCCACTGAGCCTGAGCGCGATCCAGTGCTGCTTTTGAGACGTACTGCTGCGCATAAAGGGCGCGCTGGCGTTCAAGTTCCTGAGCGGCCAGCACCTCTTGGGTTTGGGCTGCCAAGACTTGGGCTTGAGCCCCTTGTACCTGTTGGACAGCAGCACCAGCATCCAACTCAATCAAAACCGTACCCGCTTTGACCTTGTCACCTGCTTTGACATGTATGCCAAGCACCGAACCAGGCACCTGGCTTGATAGCGTGGCATCTCGAACGGCCTCAATGGTGGCCTCGATTGCCATTTGAGGTTTGACTAGCCCGCTGCCTCCGCCGACTTGA
>JBEAMY010000205.1:0-4850 GCA_041165725.1 Pseudomonadota bacterium | reverse complement strand
CACGGCTGAGGTGACGGCCATGCAATTTTTCGATGGCGTTCTCGATGGGTAAACCGTGGCAATCCCAGCCCGGAATGTATTGCGCGTCAAAACCTGCCAATTGACGGCTTTTGACAATCATGTCTTTGAGCACTTTGTTCAAAGCATGCCCAATGTGCAACTTGCCATTGGCATAAGGAGGACCATCGTGCAGAACAAAAAGGGGAGCCCCACGGCGGGATGCCCTCAAGCGTTGATAAATGCCTTTGGCCTGCCAATCGGCCACCCAGGCCGGCTCTCGCTTGGGCAAATCACCACGCATGGGGAATGGGGTGTCTGGCAAATTCAGGGTCGAACGAAGGTCGTTGGTGGATTCGGTCATGGCTCAGCAGGGCATTCTTAAGGATCAAAGGGGTCGACATTGCGTGCAGCAAGCGCCCCGACAGTTCGGATCAAAGTAACTGGCGCTTCAAATTCGGTCGCGCGTGGTTTGACGGCGGGTTTCGCCATGGCGAGAGGCAAACCATTGGCGTGCATCGGCACAGTCCCGTGCAATGCCCTGATTCAGGGCATCCAGACTTTCGTATTTCAATTCGTCGTGAAGTTTGTGCAGCAGTTCCACATGAATGAGTTTACCGTAGCCCCCTTGAACACCCAGAATGCTGGGCCACTCCAGGCAATGCGTTTCCAGAAGGACTTGACCTTGGTTCACATCCCTTGCGTCTAGCGATGGGCGCACGCCGAAGTTGGAGACCGCAGGCAAGGGCGCAGTGCTGAGCCCGTGGACCCTGGACACAAAAATGCCCTGAGCAGCAGGCCTTGGGTGTTTGAACCTGAGATTGAGCGTGGGGCAATTGAGTTCGCGGCCCAGCTTGCGTCCATGAACCACATGCCCACTGATGGAGTAAGGGCGCCCCAGCAAACTTGCCGCCTCATCCATGTTTCCTTTGGCCAGCGCTTGTCTCACCAATGAACTTGACACGCGCACTGGAGGTGGCACAGCACCTCCAAGCCTTTGCGTCTCATCCAGCCGCGGGTCCGAAACTTCGTAGCTGTTCATCCTGGCCACATCAAAACCCATGGCCTCCCCAAATCCCACCAAGGCTTCGTGATCGCCTTGGCGCTTGGCCCCGAAACGGAAGTCATCGCCCACCAAAACGTAATTTGCACCAAGGCCTTTGACCAGCACCTGGCTGGCAAATTCTTGGGGACTCATTTGACTCAGGGTTTGATTGAAGGGCAAGACCACGCATTGGTCGACGCCACACGATTGAAGCTCGACGAATTTGTCCCTCAAGGTGGATATCCGATGTGGCGCAAGGTCTGCCCTTTGGTGCAGATGTGCAAAAAAATCACGGGGATGCGGCTCGAAGGTGAGCACGCAACTGGGCAAACCGCGATGCCTTGCTTCGGAACGCAGCAAAGCCAGCATGGCTTGGTGCCCACGGTGAACACCGTCAAAACTGCCAATGGTCAAGGCCACGGCGTCTGCCATGTCCGAATGCTGAAAACCGCGAAAGATGCGCATGGGGGTTTTAAAAAATCAATCGTCACCAAAAACGGCTATATTGTGTCGGATACCCGGAAATCAGACGTCAGGGCATGTCACCTCTGGCGTTTTGTCCAACGCATGGGAGGTGAAGGTTGAAAGTGCTCAAACTCTCCGCTCAAGGGCTGCCCCAGTCTTGGATTTCGCTGGAGCAGGCTGTGATCCACTACGCGGCCAACGAAGTGCGCTGGGAAGTGGGCGAGCAAATTGCGGTCTTTCATGGCGGCATCAATGCCAAAACCGGTTTGCAGTCCATCATCACGGTCAACAGCATCATCGGCACCAAAGGCGTGCCCAACATCAATCCCTTTGAGTTAAGGCCGGGGCTCACCAATCCCAAACTTTTTGCCAGAGACCGTAACCTCTGCGCTTATTGCGGGAACCAGTTTCACGAAACCGACCTGACGCGAGAACACATCATTCCTTTTGGTCAAAACGGTCACGATGCCTGGATGAATGTGGTGACGGCTTGCAAGCCCTGCAACCATCGCAAGGGGAACCGAACCCCTGAGCAAGCGGGAATGCCTTTGCTGTACACGCCGTATGTCCCCAGCCTGTGGGAAGACTTCATCTTGAGGAATCGAAGAATCCTGAACGATCAGATGGAATTTCTCATGGCACATCTGCCGCGCAATTCACGTCTGGCTGCTTGATCAAAGGGCGCTGGTCTCGCCTTTGAACACGCGTTCCATGGCTCTGGCGTAAAGCACGTGTTCTTGAGACAGCACACGATTAGCCAGCGAGTTGGCATCGTCGCTGGGCAATATGGGCACCACCACTTGGTCAATGATGCGACCCGCATCCAACTCGGCATTCACCCAGTGGACTGTGGCACCTGCAAAGCGGCACCCAGCGGCAATGGCTCGCTCGTGGGTGTGAAGACCCGTAAAGGCTGGCAAAAGGGAAGGGTGGATGTTGATCACTGAGCCTTTGAAGGCGTCTAAAAATACTGGCGTCAACACCCTCATGAAACCCGCCAATACCACCCAGCGAGGTTGATGGGCTTTGACGACTGCGGCCAAAGCGGCATCAAAGGACTCTCTGGCTTGTGGGTGCGAACGGAAGTCCTGATGATCTAGAACTTGGGTGACCAGCCCCAGTTCTTGGGCCTTGGCAATGCCTGCGGCCTGGGGTCTGTTGCTGATCACCGCTCGAATCCGGGCGTTGTACCGCTTCGACCATTGGCGGGATTGGGCTGCCTTGGCCAGTGCAACCATGTTCGAGCCACCGCCTGAGATGAGGATCACCATGTCATTCATGACCCAATTATCGAGACATTCAGTCTCAGGCGATCTGAGAAAGTCGCACGATCGTGCTACAACAACGGAATTGTTGATTCATACCAGAGGCAGACATGGATTTGGCATTCACTGAACAAGAGGAAGCCTTTCGACAAGAGGTCAGAGACTGGGTGCACGCCCACTTACCCAAAGACATCTCCACGAAGGTGCATCAAGGCTTGCGCCTGACGCGAGACGACATGCAAAACTGGTCCAAGATTTTGGGTCGCAAAGGTTGGTTGGGTTATGGTTGGCCAAAGCAGTTTGGCGGTCCCGGCTGGACTGCAGTGCAAAAGCATTTGTTCGAAGAGGAGTGCGCTTTGGCAGGTGCACCTCGCATCGTGCCTTTTGGCCCTGTGATGGTGGCACCGGTCATCATGGCTTTTGGCTCCCCCGAGCAACATCAGAGGTTTTTGCCGGGCATCGCCAGCGGTGAGGTCTGGTGGTCGCAGGGCTATAGCGAACCTGGCTCCGGTTCAGACCTCGCCTCGCTCAAGACCCGTGCTGATCGCGAGGGCGATCACTACATCGTCAATGGACAGAAAACCTGGACCACCCTTGGCCAATATGGCGACTGGATTTTTTGTTTGGTCAGAACCAGCCATGAAGGCAAACCACAAACGGGCATTTCTTTCTTGCTGATCGACATGAAGTCGCCCGGCATCACCGTGCGCCCGATCAAGCTCATCGATGGCGACTGTGAAGTCAACGAGGTGTGGTTCGACAACGTGAAGGTCCCGGTTGAAAACCTGGTTGGTGAAGAAAACAAGGGTTGGAATTACGCCAAATACCTTTTGGCACACGAGCGAACCAACATCGCCGATGTCAACCGTGCCAAGCGCGAACTCGAGCGCCTCAAGCGCATAGCCAAAGCCGAAGGGGTGGTGGATGACCTTAGGTTCCGCGACGAAATTGCCCGCTTAGAGGTGGACATCGTTGCACTGGAGATGATGGTGTTGCGGGTCTTGAGCGCCGAGAAATCGGGCAAGCAAAGCCTGGACATTGCGGGCTTGCTCAAAATCCGTGGCAGCGAAATTCAGCAAAGGTACACCGAGTTGATGATGTTGGCCGCAGGTCCCTACAGCATCCCCTTCATTCAAGAAGCCATGGATGCGGGCTGGCAAGGTGTGCCAGTCGGCGCGCTGCACTGTGCACCCTTGGCTGCCAGTTATTTCAACGTCCGCAAAACCACCATTTATGGTGGCAGCAACGAGGTGCAACGCAACATCGTTGCCCAAACCATTTTGGGCTGAGGAGATTCCATGGACTTCAATTTCACAGAAGAACAAGACCAGTTGCGCGAGGCCGTTGCCAAATGGGTAGAGCGGTCATATGGCTTTGATCGCCGTCGCAGCATTGTCAGCCAAGGCGGGTTTTCTCAAGAGACATGGCAAGAGTTGTCCGAACTGGGGCTCACAGCTTTGGCGGTAGACGACGCCCACGGCGGACTGGGCATGGGCGCTGTAGAGGCCATGGTGGTCATGGAGCAACTGGGGCAAGGCTTGGTGATGGATGCCATTGTTCAAAGTTGGCTGGTGGCTCAAGTCTTGCAATCTCATGCCAGTGCCGAACTTCAAAAACAGCATTTGCCAACCTTGGCCAGTGGTCAGTGGCGATGCGTTTTGGCCCATCAAGAGCGGGCAGCGCGATATCGGCTCGAAGTTTGTGAGGCCACTGCCGAGCAGAACAAAGGGGGTCAGTGGTTGATCACTGGACACAAGAGCTTGGTCCCCATCGCGCCGCATGCCCACGCGTTTTTGGTGACGGCGAACATCAAAGGCCAAATGGCCATGTTCCTGGTGGATTCGAAAGCTTCGGGTATGCAGGTTCGCGGCCATGCGAGCCAAGACGGTTCTAGCCTGGGTGAAGTGCAACTCAACAACACACCAGCCCAATTGGTGACGCCTGAAGGTCTTGCTGCGCTGGAGTGGTGCGCTGATGCTGGTGTGGCCATGGCGTGTGCAGAGGCGGTGGGCATCATGGATAAAACCTTGAGCATGACTGCCGAGTACCTGAACACGCGCAAACAATTTGGTGTGGCC